>JAPLKL010000079.1 GCA_026388095.1 Elusimicrobiota bacterium
ATGCTGCGCCGGCCGACACGGGTGGGCGGCTCCGGGAGCCTGAAGTGGCGGCCCGACGGCACCCGCCTGACCGTGGAGGAGCTCCTCATCCACATGATCAACGAGTCGGACAACACGGCCACCGCCATGCTCATCGACGCCCTGGGGCTGGGCTATGTCCAGCGGCAGTTCCCCCGGATGGGATTGCTCTACACCGGCATCTATCCTGAGGGCATGAGCATCAAGGGCGGCCGGGTGGCGCATGAGAACTACACGACCGCCCGCGAGATGACCATGCTCCTGGAGAAGATCTACCGCGGCGAGGCGGTCGATAAATACTCGAGCTCGGTCATGCTGGACATCCTCAAGAAGCCCAAGGCCGTCCCGTCCCGCCTGGCCAAGGGCCTGCCCGCGGGCTGGGAGATCGCGCACAAGACGGGACTGCTGCGCATGGCCTGCCACGACTCGGCCATCTTCTTCACCCCTCAGGGCGACTACGCGATGACGGTGCTCACGGGACAGAACCGCAGCTACCAGGCGGCCAAGGATTTCATCAGCCGATTGGGCCACGTCACCTTCCGCTACTACATCGGCGCCGAGCGCCTGGCGCGCCGCAACCACCGCCTGCGCCAGCCCGCTTCAAGGTCCGCGTCATGATGACGGCGCGGTCGTGGGCCTTGCCCCTGCTGCTGGCCGCGGCCCCGGCCGTCTGCCAGGACGAGACTCCGGCTATCCAGCGCTCTTTGGCCGATCTGCATCTGGGCGACACCATAGAGGATGTCCAGCTCATCTACCCGCCGGCCCAGGAATGGCCCGCCCAGGAGGAGCGCCGGGTCCGCGTGACGCGCCTGCGCGTCGAGCGCGAGACGGCCAAGAGCTTCCCGCAGGACGCCCAGGTCCTCTGGCTGGGCTTGCGGCGCGGCCGCCTGGTCGACATCCAGCTCATCTATGACGCGCGCTTCTCCCGCCGCAGGCCCGCCGAGCGCCTGGCCCAGGACCTAGCCCTGGTCTACGGGGAGCCTCACCGCAGCAACGACAAGTTCTGGTGGACCGACGGCCGCACCGTCCTGCGCGTCTTCGACGCCGAACTGCCGGCCCAGCCGGGCGCGCAGCGGTCCGTGGCACTGCGCACCAGCGTCCAGATCCTCGAACGGGCGCTCTTCCTCCGCAGCGACTGAGGGCGGCGCGTGGACCGATTCCTGATCCATTCCTATTTCTACATCCTGCTGTTCGAGTCGTGCTCGTTCCTGGCCATTGTTTTCCTATGTAGAGGCCTCATCGCCGAGATCTTCAAAGTCGTTTCCAGAAGGGCCTGGATACTCTTATCGGTGATCTTCCTTTCGGGCGCCTTATTGAGAAGCACGGGGCCCCATCTGTACGAGACCTATTTCGATGGCTACGAATACGCGGTCTCGACCCGGGCGATGGTCCAGGACAGGCAATTCGGCACTTGCTACCTGAGAGTCGCCGGCGTCTGTCTTCAGAGATCGCTGCCCACCCATCCGCCGTCCTCCAATTTCCTCTATGCGCTGCTGATGATGGTCTTGGGCGATACCCAGGGGGACTTCTTCAATGCCATCGTCATCGTGGGCTCGCTCTCCATCCTGCTGGTCTTCCCGGGCGCCTTCCTGCTCTTCGGCAAGGAAAGCATCGCGCTGTGGTCCGCTTTCATCCTCGCCGTGCTGCCCATCCACATCAAGCTGTCATCGGCGGGCATGCTCGAAATAGGAGAGGTCTTCTACGCCATGCTGGCGCTGTTCTCGCTCCTGCTGTGGAAAGAGGAGAGGAGCCGTCGGACCATCCTGCTGGTCGCCTTCTCCACGCTCTTGCTGGTCCAGAGCCGGGCTGAGGCGGTCCTTTTCCTGCTCCTGGTGCCGCTCTTCGCCTACTGGCTCACATTCAAAAGGCTCCGGGACCGGATCCAGCCGACCCGTCTGGACATCGCTTTCGCTCTGCTGTTCTGTCTCCTGCTGGTCCCGGAAGCCTATTATGTGTGCTGCGTGACCCCCAGGTTCAGCTCTTTCGGCGTGGCCAGGAGCATCAAGGGCTTCTCCATCGCCCATCTCGTCGACAACATCGGACCCAACGTCTCGTTCTATCTTGACGACCGCTACCATCCCGTCGTGCTCTCCGCGCTGGCCATGATCGGAGGTGCCTCTCTCTTCTTGACCAGGCCAGGAGCGGGCCGGGGCGCGCTGCTGCTGCTGTCATCGTGGTTCTTCTCGTTCTCCGGCCTCTTCCTTCTCTTCGGACCCCATTGGGGGGCCTACGAGAACGGCGAATCCCAGCATTACGCGCTCATCTCATATGTGCCGCTCATCCTGTGCGCCGCTGCGGGCAGCGCTGCCGTCGTCGCCGCGTCGCGCCGGTATAGGATCGCCCTGGCCGCGGGCCTGGGCATCCTGATCCTGGCGGACGTCCACGGCGTCTATGGAAGATACGTCAAGGCCTTCAGCCAGACGACGCCGGGGCTGATCGTGGAATACTACTTCGCGAACCATCTCTCCAAGGTCCTTCCCAAGGACAGCTTCATCGTCACGATCAATCCCAGCGTCGTGTTCGCCGGTACCGATAGCGCAGGCGTCGACCTGTTCCGTTTCCTGAAGGATAGCGAGGCCGTCTACCGGGAAGCTCCTCGGGAGAGATATCACTACTATTTCTTCTGGAACAGCTGGTGCCAAGTCCTCCTGCAGAACGGCTCCGACGCCTGCAACGATTTCAGGAGGAGTCATCCCATGGCGCTGCTCCAGGCTCCCGGGCCGGAGGAATTCGTCCGGTCCGTCGAGGCTGGCGAAGACCCGTTCCGGGAGGTGCCGGCTTCCCCGCCGCAGCCCCTCAGGCCGCGTTGAAGAAGGCCCGCAGCAGACGGGGGTCCTTGACGCCGGGCTCGCGCTCCGCACCGGAGCAGACCTCCACCGCATAGGGCTTGGCCGCGGCCGCGGCCTCGGCGACGTTGCCCGGGGTGAGTCCGCCGGCCAGGATGACCGAGAAGCCGCGGGCGCGAGCCGCGAACTGCCAGCATTCCCGCAGGGACTCAGGCCCGGCTCCCTCCCCTCCCGCCGGCGCGAGGCGCAGATGCTCGACCACGTAGCTCTTGAGGTCCGCGAGCTCCATGCCCCGGCTGTGGCGGACGGCCTTGAAGACCGGCACCGGATAGCCTGCGCATCCCTCGGGGGTCTCGCCGCCGCGCAGCTCCACCGCGTCGAGACCGCAGTCCCGGATGGTCAGGATGATGTCCCGGCGGGGGCACCCATGGAAGACCCCCACCTTGAGGACGCCGGGGGCGGCCGCCGCGCAGAGCCGGCGGGCATGGCGCAACTGCACGTGCCGGCGGCCGGGGCCGAAGACGACGCCTATGGCCCAGGCGCCCAGGCCGCAAGCCAGGCGCACGTCCTGGACGCGGGTGAGGCCGCAGACCTTGACGCGCATCACGGGGCGCTCAGCTTCCGGACGGCCTCCAGGGCTTGCAGCGCCCGGCAGCTGTCCACCGATTCCGCCGCCCGGGCCAGCCCCTCTTTGAAGTCCGCGGCCCGGCCCGCCACCATGAGGGCCGCGGCGGCGTTGAGAAGGGCCACGTCGAAGGCCGGGCCGCGCTCTCCCCTGAGTATGCCCAGCAGGATGCGCGCGTTGGCGGCCGCGTCGCCGCCGGCGAGGTCGGCGTTGCAGGCGGGCTTGAATCCCAAGGTCGCGGCGTCCACCTCGTATTCCTCGATGCGGCCGCCGCGCAGGCGCGCGACCACCGCGGGAGCGGCCAAAGACAGCTCGTCGAGGCCGTCGCGGGAGCTCACCACCATGGCGGATTGGCTGCCCAAGGCCTGGAGCGCCCGGGCGAGCATGGGCACCAAGGTCGCGGAATAGACGCCCAGGAGCTGCTGGGTGGCTCCGGCCGGGTTGGCCAGGGGTTCCAGGAGGTCGAAGACCGTGTGCACCGCCAGCTCCCGGCGCAGGAGCCGGACCGAGTCGAGCGCCGGGTGGAACAGGCTGGAGAGGAAGAAGCCCACGCCGGCTTCCTCGACGCAGCGCGCGGCCAGCGGCGCCGGCATATCCGCGCGCACGCCCAGAGCCTCCAGGACGTCGGCCGAACCGCAGCGCTTCCCGGCGGAACGGCTGACCTGCTTGGCCACGGCCGCGCCCGCGCCGGCCGCTATGAACGCCACGGTGGTGGAGATGTTGAAGGCTCCGGCGGCCCCGGTGCCGCAGGTCTCCAGGAGCGGCTCTCGCGAGACCGGAGCCTTCAGGCCCAGTTCGCGCACGGCCTGGCTGAAGCCTACGATCTCGTCGCAGGTCGGGCCGCGCAGCGCCAAGGCGCCGATGAAGGCGCCGGTCTGTGACGGCGTGGCGCCGCCGCCGAGCACGGCGCCCATGGCGCGGCGGGCGCGCTGCAGCGGCAAGGTCCCGCCGCCGAGCACGGCCTCCAGGGCGTCCGAGAGGGCGCCGCTCATGCCTTGGGCAAGGTCACGGTCAGGGCCGCTCCGCCGCCGGGGCTGTTCTTGGCCTCGACGCGGCCGCCGTGCGCGGCCGCGATCTTCTCCGCCATGGCCAGGCCCAGGCCCAGGCCGCGCGGCTTGGTGGTGAAGAAGGGATGCAGCACCTTGGCCAGATCCTCGGGCTTGATCCCGGGGCCGGTGTCGCGGACCTCTACGAAGGCGTCGCCGCCGCGCGCCCCCCAGGAGACGGTCACGGTCCCGGCCGGGCCCGCGGCCTCAAGAGCGTTGTCCAGGATGCGGCGCACGGCCTCGGCCAGCGCCGCGGCGTCGGCCTGGACCGTCGCCTCGGACTTGGGCTTCTCGCGCTTGACCTTGACCCCGTCCGGGACGACGCAGTCCTTGAGCGCGGCCTCCACGACCGCGGTCAGGCCGGTCGGCGCGAGCTTGACCTCCAGGGCGCGGGAGAAGCGCAGGATATCCGAGATGAGGCGGTCGGCCCGGGCGATCTCCGAGGCGATGATGCCCAGGTGCTTCTCCACCTTGGGGTCCTTCTGCCCCACGGCGCCCAGCTTGGTCTTGACGAAGTAGGCGGAGTTGTTGATGACGGCCAGGGGGTTGCGCAGTTCGTGCCCCACGACCGAGGCGATGCGGCGGATGAGCTCGTATTGTGACTGTTCCATAGGTCAGGGTGTCGGTCCGATCATCTCCTCGGGCCTGACCCAGGCGTCGAACTGCTCGGCGGTCAGGAGTTTGAGCTTCAGGGCGGCTTCCTTCAGAGTGAGACGCTCGGCATGGGCCAGCCGCGCGATCCGGGCCGCGGCGTCGTAGCCGATGCGGGGGCTCAGCGCCGTGACCAGCATGAGGCTGGCGGCGGTGAGCTCCGCGATGCGCTCGCGGTCGGGCTCCAGCCCCCGGCAGCAATGCTCGTCGAAGCCGCGCAGGGCCGCGGCCAGCAGGCGCGCCGACTCCAGGAAGTCGCGGATGATGAGGGGCTTGGCCGTGTTGAGCTCGAGGCTACCGGAGGCGCCGGCGGCGGTGACCGCGGCGTCATGGCCCAGCACCTGCCAGCAGACCATGAGCAGAGCTTCGCACTGGGTCGGGTTGACCTTGCCGGGCATGATGGAGGAGCCGGGCTCGTTGGCGGGCAGGCGCAGCTCCGCCAAGCCCGCGCGCGGCCCGGAGGCCAGCCAGCGCACGTCGTTGGCGATCTTGATGAGCGAGACGGCGGCGGACTTGAGCGCCGCGTGCGCGAAGACCAGAGCGTCGGCGCCGGCGAGGGCTTCGAACTTGTTGGGGGCGCTGACGAAGGGCCGGCCGGTGAGCTGGGCCACGCGGAAAGCGGCGAGGTCCGCGAAGCCGGGCCGGGTGTTGAGGCCGGTGCCCACGGCGGTGCCGCCGAGCGCCAGCTCATGAAGGCCGGGAAGGGCCAGCTCCACGCGCTGGATGCCGTTGTCGAGCATCGCGCACCAGCCGGAGATCTCCTGGCCGAGGGTGAGGGGCACGGCGTCCATGAGGTGGGTGCGGCCGATCTTGACCACGCCGCGGAACTGCTCGGCCTTGCCGCGCAGGGTCTCCAGCAGGCCGCGCAGGGCGGGCAGCAGGCCGTCCTGGAGCGCCGCGACGGCGGCCACGTGCATGGCCGTGGGGAACACGTCGTTGGTGCTCTGGGACATGTTGACGTGGTCGTTGGGGTGCACGGCCGCGCCCGCCAACTCTCCGGCCCGTCGGGCCACGACTTCGTTGAGGTTCATGTTGGACTGGGTGCCGGAGCCGGACTGCCAGACGGAGAGGGGGAAATGACCGTCGAACTTCCCCGCGATGACCTCGTCGCAGGCCTCCACGATGAGCTTGGCCAGGCCCGCGGGGAGCAGGCCCAGCTCCGCGTTGGCCTGGGCCGCGGCCTTCTTGACCAGGGCCATGGAGCGGACCATCTCGCCGGGCATGAGGTCCGCGCCGGCCCCGGCCTGGAAATGCGCCAGGGCGCGCTGGGTCTGGGCGCCCCAGTAGCGGTCCGCCGGGACCGCGATCTCGCCGAAGCTGTCTTTCTCGACGCGGGTCTTGCTCATGCGCGGAGTCCCATCATATCAATTCAGGGCTGCAAAGGGCTCGAGGGCCGGCGGGGGACCTTGCCCAGCTGGGTGAAGAAGGGCAGCAGGGCCTTGATCTGGGGGACGTACTGCTCGGCGACGCGCTCCCCGGCGCGGATGATCTCCCGGCTGCGGTGGGTCTCGGTCCAGAGGAAGGCGCTGAGGTCGGGCTGGATGGCCACGTGCGCGAACTCCATGCGCGTGCGCGCGATCTCGTACTCCATGGTGTGCAGGGTCTGGTTGAAGACCTGCAGCATGTTGGGGGCCTGCAGGGCCGCGGGCAAGGTGAGCTCGCGCAGGCGCGCGAAATCCAGCTCCAGAGACGCCTCCAGCAAGCCTTGCTGGCGGCGGCGCGGGTTGCGCGCGGCGGCGGGCAAGGTGAGGTTGACGGCCACCAGGAGGTCGGCGCCCAGCTCGGCGGCGACCCGCACGGGCACGGGGTCCACCAGGCCGCCGTCGACGAGGTAGCGGCCGCCCAGGTGCATGGGCGCGTAGATGATGGGCAGGCCGCAGGAGGCCCGGACGGCCTCGGCCACCCGGCCCTCGCGCAGGACCACCGCCTCGCCGGTCTCGATGTCCGTGGCCACGCAGGCGAAGGGGAGCTCCAACTCGGCGAACTCCTTCTCGCCGAAGAAGGTGCGCAGGAAGCGCAGCAAAGTCTGCCCGGCGAAGAATCCGGAGCGCGGCAGAGTGATATCCCAGAAGAGGTTCTCGTAGAGCCAGGCCTTGTCCATGCGCAGGGCGGCGTGCACCATCTGCTCGGGCTCCAGGCCCGCGGCGAGCCAGCCTCCGATGAGGGCCCCGGCCGAGGTCCCAGCCACGACGTCGATGGGGATATGCTCGCGGGCGAAGACCTTGAGCATGCCGATATAGGAGTGGCCCAGAGCCGCGCCCGCTCCCAGGGCCAGTCCCAGGCGCACCCCGCCCAGGCGGCGGGCCAGGCGCTCCACGGCGCGCAGCGTGCGGGGACGGCCGTCCATGGCCTCGTAGGGGGAGCCGGTGCGCTCCAGGCGCGCGCCCAGGTCATCGGGCCAGGGCAGGACGACGCGCTCGATGCCGGGGCCGAAGCCTTCGTCGGCGCCCGGCGGGTCGCCCAGCCAGAGTCCGAGGACCTTGGCGGTCTCGGGCACGGCCGCGCGCATGGCCGCCTGGGCGCCGGCGAGCAGGCCGGGCGCGCCGCGACCGCCGGCCCAGAGCACGCGGTCGGCCTCGGCGAGGATGGAGCGCTCCACGTCGCTGGAGGGCTCGTCGCAGCAGACCAGCACGATGTCGCGGCCTTCGCGCAGGAAGTTCAGGAAGTGGTAGAGCCCGCCGTAGAGCCGGCCGGCCAGGACCGAGGCGGGGAAGCTCAGGACCTCCAGGCCCGAGGGATGCGTCTGGATGAGGCCCTCGACCCAGGCGTGCTCATGCACGTGCCCGGGGTCGGCCGCGAGCCTCTCCGCGGGCCGGGGCTTGAGGCCCAAGGTCTGGGCCACGCCTCCGGCGTCGGAAGAGAGGTCGGCGAGGAAGACCCGCCGCCGGGTCTGGGACACGAGCTGGAGGCCCAGGTGCACGGCCAGGAGCCTGCGGTCGGGGCCGGGCAAAGAGGCGCTCAGGGCGATGAGCTGGGCCGGCGCGCCGGGGGCGGGGTTATGGGCGCGCACCAGGCGCCGGGCGAGCAGGCGGGAGAGGTGCAGGAGGATGGAGGGGTTCTTGCGCAGGAGGCTCTCGAAGTCCTTGCGCAGGAGCTTGAGGAACTCGGTGGTGGTGTCGAGCTTGGCGGCGTGGAGGTGGGGCTCGCCGGTGAGCAGGCCGCCTTCGCCGAGGGTCTCGCCGCGGCCGAGGAAGGCGTCGACGACCTCGCGTCCGCCGACCGTGCGCACGGTGCGGACTTGGCCGGAGGTGATGATGTAGAAGGCGTCGGAAGTGGAGCCTTCGGAGTAGAGGGTGGCGCCTTTGGGCAAAGAGAGGGCCTGCATGCGGCGCGCCACGCGGGCGACGTCCGCGCTGGAGAGGCCGGCGAAGAGGGGGATGGCCTTGAGGAAGGGCTCCCAGGCGGCGAGCTCTTCGGGGGTCATGGCATCCTTTGCAGTCTAGAAGAAGCGGCGCGCGGCGATGAGGGCGATGACGGTCTTGGAGTCCTTGATGCGGCCGTCCCAGACGAGCTTGAGGGCTTCTTTGTAGGGGATGGCGACGGCCTCGATGAACTCGTCGTGGTCGGGGGAGCCTTTGCCGGGCTTGAGGCCGTCGGCGATGTAGAGGCGCAGGAGCTCATCGGAAAAAGCGCAGGTGGGCCAGTAGTCGATGAGGTGGCGGATGCGCTTGGCCGTGTAGCCGGTCTCCTCGCGCAGCTCGCGTTTGATGCAGGTGAGCTGGCTCTCGCCGGGATCGAGCTTGCCGGCGGGCATCTCCAAGGTGACCAGGCCGACGGGATAGCGGTACTGGCGGACGAGGACGACGGTGTCTTTGTCCAAAAATGGCAGGACGCCGACCGCGCCGTGGTGGTGGAGGTACTCGCGGGTGGCGGTCTTGCCGTCGGGCAGGCGCACCGTGTCGACGTGGAAGGCGACGGCGCGGCCTTTGTACACGGGGTTGAGGCTGATGCGTTTTTCCACGAGGCCGGGGTCGGGGAAGAAGTAGTCGGGCTTTTTGGAGGGGGGCATGAGATGGGGATTATACCAAGATACGTTGTGGCTGGCGCTGGTTTTCTGCTTGAGTCGCGGGCAGGGGTGGGAGGGGCGGGCCCACATGCGGGGCGGCATTTTTTTGCGTGTGGATTTCGTTGATAAGTATTGGGGGATGAAGTGGAATTCGGGATGCTGCAATGCGTGACGGTAGGGATAGGCCGTTTCGGCAGAATCAGAGTTATGCGAATTCTATTTCTCCTTGCTGAGATTTGCGCAGCGGTTCTACTCCCCTGCGGCTTCATTGCGGTTTCAGGTTTTCTAAATGCAATAACGCCAGCGGAAGCGGTCAGGCAGGGTCAGCCGCCAGTGCCGATTCAATGGGAAGCGGGAGTTTGGAATCACGGAGGATATTTGCCCTGGTTCACAATTCGCCGCCATCCGGCACTTTTCGCTCTCTCAGTCGCCGCAATGTTAATAGGTGGTTTCGGCTTAAACTGGTTCAAAAATCATGGAGAATTCCCAAGAGAACGTCATCTTCCTATGCCGGCAATCGACAAGCGTGTAATTGAGAAACGAATGCACGTACGATTATGGGCTTTTGCTTTGACTTTCCTTTTTTCATACGGTCCTCTAGAGTGGTTCTTCCCAAGTCCTTGGGGCTGGGTTGCCATGACTAGTGCCGCAGTGCTTGCCGGAGCTGCGATGTTGCTGTCGGGCGTGTTTGTTCGCAATGGAACGGACTCAAAATAATCGCATAACTTCGGGCTCTACGGCCGCGCGCATGCGCGGAGCCCGGTCAGGTGGGCCAACGCCGCGCACAAATAGCGCGCGCCGTAGGCCCCGGCGTTAGCCTCGCGCGGCATGGCGCATCTAGCCCTTGACAAACAGTAGCTTATGAGCTACTATTGGAGATGAGCTTCATGGACATCGGCCCAATAGCCGTCTACTACTACCAAACAAGCTCCGGGCGGTGCCCATTCAAGGAATGGCTCGAATCGCTAGACCAGCAGATTCAACAGATCATAGATGCCCGGCTGACACGAGTCCGACGAGGCCTTCTGGGCCAGGCTCGCGACCTCGGCGGCGGCCTATGGGAACTGAAGTTCGATGTGGGACCAGGCTACCGGATTTATTACGGTCGGGTTGGGAAGGCCATCGTTATTCTGCTTCATGCCGGGCGCAAAAAGGGGCAGACGAGCGACATTGATACCGCCAGGGGATATTGGGCGGATTACCAGAGGAGGACCTAACTATGAAACCGGCTGTCAGTTATCACGATGATCTGCTCCGTCGGCTAAAGGACCCAAAATATGCCGTCGGCTACCTGAACGCGTGTCTCGAAGAAGATGACGAAGGGGCATTCCTGCTCGCCGTCCGCGATGTCGCCCACGTCCATGGTGGGCTCCGGCAACTGGCCAAGAAAGCGGGGCTCAACAGAGAGCATCTGTTCAGAATGCTGTCAAAGAGTGGCAACCCCAGACTCCATAGCCTGAAGCCACTCATTCAAGCCTTGGGGTTCAAGCTGGTCCTCAAGCCTGCCTGACCAGGTGAGGCAGATGGCGGAGATCGGGTGACAAAAGTGTCGGGGGACATGGGTCGCGGCCGATTAAGCTGACCAAAATGGCGCGCAACATAGAGATCAAAGCCCGCATCGCCAGCGTCGAAGCCCTCGCACCCAAGGTCGCCGCCATCGCCGACCAAGGCCCCAAGGAATCCTTCTATATCCTATCGCCCACAAATTCCCCCGAGACCCTGCGCGAAGCCCTGTCCCTCGCCTACGGCCAAGCCGGCCGCGTCCTCAAGCGCCGCACCCTCTACCTCGTCGGCAGGACCCGCGTCCACCTCGACCGCGTCGAAGGCCTCGGCCACTTCCTGGAGCTCGAGGTCGTGCTCAAGGACGATGAGGCAGCGGAAGCTGGCACCCAGGTGGCCCAAGGCCTCATGGCCAAGCTCGGCGTGGAGGCCGAGCAGCTCGTCCAAGGCGCGTACAACGACCTTCTAAATCGCGCCGCCCGGTCAGGCGCGTAAGGGCTTCACCGCCAGCCGGAAGCCCAGCGCATTGAGGATCGCGCCCAGCCCCAAGAAGCTCGGATTGCCGCCCAAAGAGAGCGCCCGATAGAGGTTCTCCCGGTTCAGCGACGAGCGCCGCGACAGCGACACCATCCCGCCCTGCGCCTGCGCCACATCCCGCAAGGCCAAGAGGAAGACCCTCTTGTCCTCATCTTCCATCGCTGCATCAAGATACATCAGCGCATCGCTCGGGTCCCTCAAAGACTTCAGTAGCCATTCACGATAGCTCTTGCTCAGAGAAACCCCCGAAGCCCTCTTTGCGATTCGTCCAACAGCGTTTTGCTTCATCGCCGTCCTCCCAGAGCCTCCTGAAGTGTAGCTGAAAAGCTACATATCATCAAGGCCCACCCGGGCCCATATCGCCACTACATATACGAGCCCGGCCGTCGAAAGTTCCCTCCTTGCCACATTGTGTATGATAGCCCTGCAACGACCATGAGGACCCTCGCTCTGCTCCTGCTCCTGGCCGCCCCCTGCCGGCCGGCCCAGGGCCCCGTCCAGGTCGAAGCCCCCGACATCCAGCTCGAAGACAGCGCCGACCCCCTCACCCTCAAGTGGCGCGCCGCGCACTGCGAGGCCCGCGGCCAGAGCGCCAAGCGCTTCGGCTCCGAGCGGGCCGCCTTCGAGCTGCTCCCCTGCCTCAGCCACCCCGACCCCGGCGTCCGCTGGACCACCCTCGCCGCCCTCGACAACGGCGGCTACTTCCGGCGCCCCGACTTCGAGCGGGTCATCCTCCCCAAGCTCCGCCTCGCCGTCGCCTACTCCTCCAAGGACCAGGACCGCACCGTCCGCAGCTGGGCCGGCGAACTCTCCCGCAGCATCGAGCAATGGGAGAGCTTCGACTCGCCCCAGGCCCAGGCCCGTCGCGAGCAGTTCCGCAAGGACGAGCGCAGGCGCACCTGGCTCAGCTTCCTCCACCCCGACGCCGACCTCCTGGTGGTCTACCTCGGCACACTCCTGTTCATCGTCCTGCTCTTCTCCGGCATCCGCTTCAAGTAAGTCCGGCCTGTCCCTCGGTGCCGCAATATCATAAAATGTCTCCAGAATCGCGGAACCTTCCTGATATGGGCAAGCCAGAGTTCGTCCACCTGCACAACCACTCCGAGTACTCCCTCCTCGACGGCATCATCCGCTTCACGGACAAGGACGGCAAGCCCGGCGAGCTCCTGAAGAACCTGGTCAAGGAAGGCGCCAAAGGCATGGCCCTGACCGACCACGGCAACATGTACGGCGCCGTCGAGTTCTACAACCAGTGCCGCGAGGTCGGCCTCAAAGGCATCGTCGGCATGGAGTCCTACTTCTCCAAAGGCAGCCGCACCGATCGCGGCCACTCCCAGAAGGAGAACTGCCACCTCACCCTCTGGGCCCGCAACTACGAAGGCTACCAGAACCTCATGGAGCTCTCCAGCCTGGCCTTCCTGGAGGGCTACTACTACGACCCCCGCATAGACCGCGAGCTCCTCGGCAAGTTCAGCAAAGGCCTGGCGGCCGGCTCCGGCTGCCTCAAAGGCGAGCTCGCCCAGAGCGTGGTGCGCGGCGACGACATCCAGAAGACCTGCGAGCTGGCTGTCGGCCTGCGCGACCTGCTCGAGCCCGGCTGCTTCTTCCTGGAGATCATGGACCACGGCCTGCCCGAGCAGAAGCAGGTCATCAAGGCCTTCCTGGAGGTCTCCCGGAAGACCGGCATACCCCTGCTCGCCACCAACGACTGCCACTTCGTCAAGAAGTCCGACTCCGAGGCCCAGGACGCGCGCATCTGCATCGCCACCGGCCGGCGCATGGACGACGACACGCGCCTGCACCACGAGAGCCGCGAGTACTACTACAAGTCCCCCGAGGAGATGTGCGCCCTGTTCTCCTATGTCCCCGAGGCCTGCGCCAACACCCTCAAGATCGCCGGGATGTGCAGCCTCGAGCTCCCCCGGGACCAGATGCTCCTGCCCGAGTTCCAGGTCCCGCAGGGCACCGACCAAGACTCCTACCTGGAAGAGCTCTGCCTCTTGGGCCTCAAGGAGCGCTTCAAGGGCGAGATCCCCGGCACCCACGTCGAGCGCCTCAAATACGAGCTCGGCGTCATCAAGCGCATGGGCTTCTCCGGCTACTTCCTGATCGTGTGGGACTTCATCAAGCACGCCCGCTCCATCGGCGTCCCCGTCGGCCCCGGCCGCGGCTCCGGCGCCGGGGCCCTGGTCGCCTACGCCCTGCGCATCACCAACCTCGATCCCATCGAGCACCGGCTCCTTTTCGAGCGCTTCCTCAACCCAGACCGCAAGTCCATGCCGGACCTGGACATCGACTTCGCGGACACCGGCCGCGAGCGCGTCATCGAGTACGTGCGCCAGAAGTACGGCGAGAAGAACGTGGCCCAGATCATCACCTTCGGCTCCTTGGGCGCCAAGCTCGTGGTGCGCGACGTCGGCCGCGTGCTCGGCGTGCCCCTGCCCGAGGTCGACAAGCTCGCCAAGCTCATCCCCGGCGGGCCCAACGTCACGCTCTACAAGTCCATCCAGGACACCCCCGAGCTCGCCGAGGCCAGCCGGAACCCCCAGTACAAGAGGCTCCTCGACCTCTCGCTCAAGCTCGAAGGCCTCAAGCGCCACACCGGGGTCCACGCCGCCGGCACCATCATCACCAAGGAGCCCGTGGTCCGCTACACGCCCCTGGCCCGCGGCTCGCGCGAGACCATCACCACCCAGTACGACGGCACCATCCTCCCCAGCCTCGGCCTGCTCAAGGTCGACTTCCTCGGCCTGCGCACCCTGACCATCATCGACAACGCGGTCAAGGCCATCCGCGGCCGCGGCAAGCCCGACTTCGACATCGACAAGCTCCCCATGGACGACGCCAAGAGCTTCGAGCTCCTGCGCTCGGGCAAGGCCCTGGGCATCTTCCAGCTCGACTCCCAGGGCATCCGCGACCTCATGGTGCGCGTCAAGCCCACCGAATTCTCCGACATCGTGGCCCTCATCGCCCTCTACCGGCCCGGCCCCATGGGCGCCGGCATGCTCGACATGTTCGTCAACCGCAAGCACGGCCGGGAGAAGGTCAAGTACGACAGCAAGCTCATGGAGCCGGTGCTCAAGGACACCTACGGCTGCATGCTCTACCAAGAGCAGATCATGGAGCTCTCCAAGAGGCTGGCCAACTTCACCCCGGGCGAGGCCGACGGGCTGCGCAAGGCCATGAGCAAGAAAGTGCCTGAGACCCTGGCCAAGATGCGCGACAAGTTCGTCAAGGGCAGCGCGGCCAACGAGATCAACTCCAAGGTCGCCAATAAGATCTACGACCAGATGGAGAAGTTCGCCGGCTACGGCTTCAACAAGTCCCATTCCGCGGCCTACGGCCTAGTGGCCTACCAGACCGCCTATCTCAAGGCCAACCACCTCTTGGAGTTCATGTCAGCCCTGGCCACCTCCGAGATCGGGCATTCCGCCATCGGCGCCGAGGGCAAGGAGAACAAGCTCGTCACCTACCTCGACGACGCCAGGAACATGGGCATCACCATCCTGCCGCCCTCCATCCAGACCTCGGGCGCGGTCTTCACCATCGAGGACCCCAACTCCATCCGCTTCGGCCTGACCGCGGTCAAGAACGTGGGCGAGGGCGCGGTGGACTCCATCCTGCAGGCCCGCGCCGACGCCCCCTTCAAGAGCATCGACGATTTCTGCGCCCGCGTGGACCTGCGCGGGGTCAACAAAAAGGTCATCGAGTCGCTCATCAAGGCCGGGGCGCTGGACTCCCTGGAGCCAGGCGCGCCGGTGGGCGCGGCGCGGGGCAAGCTCCTGGCCGCCGTCTCGGACTCCGTGGAACGCCAGCAGAGGGTGCAGGCCGATCTCTCCCGCGGCCAGGGACTGCTCTTCGGGCTCGGGGAGATGCCGGCCCCGCCCGCCGCGGCCGCGGCCTCAGCCCCGGCCCTGCCCGAGCACGACGTGCTCTCTTTCGAGAAGGAGGTGCTCGGCTTCTATTTCTCAGGGCATCCTCTGCTCGGGGTCCAGTCGCTGCTCCGCGCGGCCGCCTCCCACGAGATCTCCCAGCTCACCGCCGAGCTCACCACGCCGGTGCGCTTGGCCGGCATGATCAGCCAGGTCAAGCGCATGGTCACCAAGAAGGACGGCAAACAGTACGCCAAGTGCGTCTTCGAGGACCTTTCGGGCGAGATCACCCTTCTGATCTTCCCCCAGCGCTATGCCGAGGGCTTGGGCAACCAGCTCAAGGTGGGCGCCATCGTGGCCGTGGAGGGCAAGCTCTCCTTCCGGGGCGACGTCGGCGACGCGGCGGCGGCGGGCGCGCCGGAGCTCATCGTCCAGGACATCCTGCAACTGGAGACCGCGGCCAGCCGCAACGCCCGGAGGCTGCGCCTGACCTGCGATCCCGAGGCCCTGAGCGACGCCGTTCTCGAGGCACTGCGCGAGGCGCTGGAGCGCAGCCCGGGCCCCTGCCCGGTCATCCTGGAGCATGAGACCCCGGAAGGCACGGCGGTGCTGGAATTGGATGCGCGCGTCACGGTAGACAAGAATCTGTTAGAATCTGTCCACAAAATCCTGGGAGCCAAGTCATGGCGGATAGAAAGCGCATCTTAGTCGCGGACGACGACCCCGACCTGCTCGATCTCTTGCAGTGGGACCTCTCCCATCAGGGCTACGACATCCTGACGGCCGCCAACGGCAGGGATACCCTCCATATCGCCTTGGCCGAGAAGCTCGACCTCATCCTTCTCGACGTGATGATGCCCTACATGGACGGCTATCACGTCGCCTACGAGATCACCGAGAAGCTGGGCTCCGCGGCGCCTCGCATCATCATCATGACCAGCCGCGACACCGCCAAGGAGAAAGGCATCGCCCTGATGAGCGGGGCGCATGAGTCCATCCAGAAGCCCTTCGAGATGACCAAGCTCCACGAGCGGGTGGCTGCGGCCTTGGATCCCAAGCCGAAAAGCTGACCGGATCGCGCATGGCTGATCAACGGGCTGCCGGAGACGCGATCTCCTTGGCGTTGTCGATCCGTCTGGCCCGTCTCATGGTCCAGGAGAAGCTCCTCACCCAGGAGCAGCTCGACCAGGCGCTGGTGGCCCAGAAAAAGACCCCTGGCGGCAAGCTGGGCACGGCCCTGATCTCGGAGGGGTTCGTCAAGGAAGACGCTATCCTCGAGTTCATAGCCCGGCAATGCGGTCTCAGCCGCATCAACCTGGCCGACCTTGCCGCCATCCCGGACGAGGCTCTTTTGACGGTGCCCAAGTCCCTGGCGCGCAAGCACATGCTGATCCCGTTCGACAAGACGGCGGACCGCTTGAGCGTAGCGATCGCGGACCCCCTGAACGTCATGATCCTCGACGACCTCCAGATCATGACGGGCTGCGAGGTGAAGGCGGCGCTGGCATCCGAGCGCGACATCCTGGCGGCCCAGGAGAAGTTCTACCGCCAGCTCAAGAAGGGCGCCAAGGCCGCCCGCGCCAAGGCCCAGGAGCCGCCCGCGGAGCCGGGCGATGTGATCTCTCTGGACCTTCCGCGCCGCATGGCGGATACCCTGGTCGAGCGGGGGACCATCACCCAGGCCCAACTCGATGAGGCGCTGGAGATCCGGAAGCAATCCCAGCGCAAGCTGGGCTCGATCCTCGTCGCCAAGGGCTACATGGAGCCGGGCAAACTGCTCGAATTCGTGGCCCAGGAATGCGGGATCGGCTGCATCAACTTGGCCAGCGTCACGGAAATCCCGAAGGAAGTGATCGCGCTGGTCCCCAAGAAGATCGCGCGCCAGCACACGCTCATCCCATTCAACAAGACCGAGCAGTTCTTGATGGTCGCGATCTCCGACCCCCTCAATGTCTTGGTCATGGACGAACTCAAGCTCACGACGGGCTGCGATGTGAAGGCGGTCTTGGCCCCGGCAGCCGAGATCCGGGCCGCCATAGACGCGCACTATCAGAGGAAAGTCGAGGAGGCTTGGCCGGAGGCCTCCGCGGAGGAGCCCGCGGAGGAGTCCGAGGAGGAGCCGGAGGAAGAGTCCGAGGAGGACGCGCCGGACGCTGCCGCGGAGGACTGGGAGCCCCCGGCGGAGGCTTCTTGGGCGGACGATTCGGAGACCTCTTCGGATGCCCCGGAACAGGATAGGGCCGTCGATTACGATGAGGGCGAGGACAGGCTGGGCCGGATGGTGGAGCAGGCCCGGGAAATGGCCTCGGCGGTGGGCGCGGGGGACGTGGAGCTGCAGTCGAGCGAGGTCGACGTCGCGGATGTCGACCCCGGCACGCCGGAGGTGCAGAAGATCATCAATGCCGTCATCATGAACGCGCTGAGCATGAAGGCTTCGGATATCCATATCGAGCCCTTCGAGGACCCGGCCGGGAGGCACTCCCGGGTCCGGGTGCGCTATCGGGTCGACGGGGTGCTCAGGCGCGGCAAATTGTCCGTCATCCCCTGGATGTATCGCGGCGCGGTCATTACCAAGATCAAGATCCTGACGGAAACGATGAACATCACGGAGCGCCGGATCCCGCAGACCGGCCACATCCATATCATGGCCAAGAACCACCCCGTGGAGTTCCGGGTGGAGATGATCCCGACCGTTTACGGCGAGACCTGCGTGATGCGCGTGATGGACCGCCGGGAGATGCTGGTGGACGTCAACAAGATCGGGTTCCTGCCGGACATGCACGAGAGGTTCCTGGGGCTTTTGAAAGGGATCGGCGGGAAGAAGAACTTCGGCCTCATCCTGGTCTGCGGGCCGTCGGGCTCCGGCAAGTCCACCACTCTTTACGCCGCCTTGAACCACATCAAGCGGCCGGATATCAAGATCTGGACGGCCGAAAACCCCGTGGAGTACAACATCAGCGGGATCGTCCAGGTCTCGGTCAACCCGGACATCAAGCTGGGGGAGGGCAAGCGCTTCAATTTCGCGTCGTCTTTGCGCTCCTTCCTGCGGCTGGATCCGGACGTCATCATGGTCGGCGAGATCCGCGACGAGGAGACGGCCGAGATCGCCATGGAGGCGGCCATGACGGGGCACTTGGTCTTCGCCACGCTCCACACCACCGACGCCCCCTCCGCGATCAGCCGCTTGATCGGGATGGGGCTGCCGGGGTACTTGATCGCCGATACCCTCAAGGCGGTCCTCGCCCAGAGGCTCAGCTGCCGCCTCTGCCCGGAGTGCAAGGAGGCGTATGCCCCGCCGCCCGAGGAGGCGGCGGTCTTCAAAGCCAACGGCGTCGAGCTTCCCGCGGGCACGAAGCTTTACCGGGCCAAAGGCTGCGCGCGCTGCATGCAGAGCGGCTATCGGGGACGCGTGGGCATGTATGAGCTGATGGTGGTGGGCGACAACGTCCGGACGGCATGCATCAAGGATGTCTCCGCCGCCAATGTGAGTCGAGCGGCGATCCGGGACGGCATGCGTCTCTTGCTGCAGGACTCCCTCGAGAAGGCCAAGCTGGGCCTGACCAGCGTGCGCGAGGTCCTGGGGAGAACGGGGGAGATCGGTGGCGACTAAGAAAGAAGAGCCCCAGGACGATCCCAAGGCGCAGGCCAAGCCGGCGGACGCCGCCAAGGCCCCGCCCGAGGCCGAGCTCAAGATCGGCAGGGACAAGGATAGCGTCAAGAAGGCGGAGATCACCGATGTCGACAGCTCCGCTCCGGAGGTGGAGAAATTCGCCCACGCGATGATCTTCGAAGCGATCGGCATGAAGGCCTCGGACATCCATATCGAGCCTTTCGACGATCCGAGCGGCAAGCACGCCAAGGTGCTGGTGCGCTACCGCGTGGACGGGGCGCTGCGGGAGGGCAAGATGAGGATCCCGTGGTCCTACCGCAACGCCATCATCTCCAAGATCAAGATCATGACGGCTTCCATGAACATCTCCGAAAGGCGCATCCCGCAATCGGGCCGCATCCAGGTCCTGGTCCGCGGCAACCCCATCGAGTTCCGGGTCGAGGTCATCCCCTCGGCATTCGGGGAGGCCTGCGTGATGCGCATCCTGGACCGGGCGTCGGTACAGGTGGACATCCAGAAGATGGGGTTCTTGCCGGACACCCAGCAGAAGTTCCTGGAGCTCCTGCAGGGGATCGGAGGCAAGCGGAACTCCGGCCTCATCCTCTGCTGCGGCCCCACCGGCTCCGGCAAATCCACCACGCTTTACGCCGCGCTCAACTACATCAACAAGCCGGAGATCAAGATCCTCACGGCCGAGAACCCCGTCGAGTACAACCTCGACGGGATCATCCAGGTGCCGATCAACCCCGATATCAAGCTCGGAGAAGACAAGACGTTCAGTTTCGCGATGGCCCTGAGGTCTTTCGTGCGCCTGGATCCCGACGTGATCATGGTCGGCGAGATCCGCGACCAGGAGACGGCCGAGACCGCCATGGAGGCGGCCATGACGGGGCACCTGGTCTTTTCCACGATCCACACCAACGACGCCCCTTCGGCCATCAGCCGTTTGGTGGAGATGGGGATACCCTCCTACCTGGTCGCCAGCACGATCAAGGCGATCCTGGGCCAGAGGCTCAGCCGCCGCCTGTGCCCCGACTGCAAGACCACCCATGAGCCCACAGCCGAGGAGATCGAGGTGTTCAAGACGTATGGCGTGGCTCTGCCGAAGGACGCGAAGTTGTGCGACAAGGGAGCGGGCTGCCCAAGATGCAAGGGCAACGGATTCAAGGGCCGCATGGGCCAGCATGAGCTGATGGTGATGACCGACCGGCTGCGCGCGACCTGCGTCAAGAGCGTCTCCTCGGAAGGCCTCCGCGAGGTGGCCGTGGAGGAGGGGATGCGCCTGCTGGTCCAGGACGGCCTGGAAAAGGCCAAGACGGGCATCACGACGGTGCGGGAGGTGCTCGGCGGCGGCGAGGACGAGGCCAAGAAGTGATTAGCTGGCATCGCGGGGACAAAAATCTGTTAGAATCTATCCACAAAACCCTAGGAGACCAGTCATGGCGGACAAAAAGCGAATCTTAGTGGCGGACGACGATCCTGACCTGCTCGATCTCCTGCAGAGGGACCTCTCCCATCATGGCTACGACACCCTGACGGCGGCCAACGGCAAGGAGACCATCCAGATCGCCCTGGCCGAGAAGGTCGATCTCATCCTCCTCGACGTGATGATGCCCTACATCGACGGCTACCATGTCGCCTACGAGATCACCAACAAGCTGGGGGCCAAGGCTCCCTACATCATGATCATGACCAGCCGCGACACCACGCGGGAGAAAGGCATCGCCCTTATGAGCGGGGCCCATGAAGTCATCCAGAAGCCTTTCGAGATGGCCAAGCTCCACGAGCGCCTGGCTGCGGCCTTGGGTCCCAAGCCGTGAAGGAGACCCTCTCGTGACACGAGCGAGCGTGCTGGCGGCGTTCCTGTTGGTCTGGCCTTGGGCGCTCAGCCGGGCGGCTGAGGTCCCGGAGGCTCCGGCGGAGGTCAGGCCCGTCAAGATCCGGCCCAAGCTGCCGGCGCTCCACAAGGAGAGCTCCGAGGGGCGCGAGAGCGCCGGGCTCAACGCGCCCGAGTCCAACATCGTCGACGCGCCCACCGCTGCGATCCTGGACTACGGCGGCTATTCCTCCCAGACCCGCTTCTATTCCCACGGGGGCGTGCTGGAGTACGTCTCCTTCGGGGTCTACCCTCGGCTCAACCTGGGAGCCTCGCTCGCCATCAACGGCATCATCGGCAACGACACCACGGTCCGCGTGCGCCCGCCCACGGTCCAGGTCAAGTACCGCTTCTACGACGGCGACCGCTACCTCCCGGCTTTGGGGGTCGGCTTCGACGGGCAGGGCTATGACTACAGCCCGACCGAGAAGAAGTTCCACGACCGCCAGCGCGGCTTCTACGTGGTGGGAACCCAGGAGCTCGGCGTTCCCGGCCTGCAGGCTCATCCTTCGTTCAACATCTCGGACTTCGACTCCAACTCCATCTTCGGCTCCATCCCCCTGAGCTACAACATACAGGACAAGGTGCTGGTGCTCTTCGAGTGGGATAATATAAGCAATTTCGGCGATAGCCGCATCAACTCCGGCCTGCGCGTGTACCTCACGCCCAAGCTGCGGGTGGATTTCGCGGTGCGGCGCATCGGGCAGGGCGGCTTCTTCGCGGACAACAGCTCGCGCGGCCCGGAGCGCATCGTGCAGCTCAAATACAGCGGCAGCTTCTAGCAAGGAGGACTTGTCCCGTGACCAAGAAAGGCAAGCGCGTCGGCATACTCACCGGCGGCGGCGACTGCCCGGGCCTCAACCCCGCCATCCGCGGCGCGGTCATCCAGGCCTCGGCCCTGGGCTACGAGTGCCTGGGCCTGCAGGAGGGCTGGAAGGGCATGCTCACCGGCGAGCACCAGGTCCTGACCCCCGCGGACGTCGCGGAGATCGTGGGCAAGGGGGGCACCATCCTGGGCACCTCCCGCACCAACCCCTACAAGAAGGAGAACGGCGTGCCCGCGGTCCTGGAGACCTTCAAGAAGCTGGGCCTCGACGCCCTCATCGCCATGGGCGGCGAGGACACCTTGGGAGTCGCCTCCAAGCTCTACAAGGAGCACAAGTGCAGCGTGGTCGGCGTGCCCAAGACCATGGACAACGACCTCTCCGCCACGGACTTCACTTTCGGCTTCGACACCGCGGCCACGCTGGCCATGGAGGCCGGCGAGCGCCTCGTCGACACCGGCCGCAGCCACCGCCGCATCATGGTCCTGGAGGTCATGGGCCGCCACGCCGGCTGGGTCGCTCTTTATACCGCGATGGGCGCGGGCGCGGACTACGTCTGCCTGCCCGAGCGCAAGGTGGACGTGGAGGATATGACCCGCAGGCTCAAAGAGGCGCACGCGCGCAAGAAGGTCGCTCTGGTGGTCGCCTCCGAGGCCTTGGAGATGGGCGAGACGGGCATGGAGGAGCTCGACGAGTTCGGGCACATGATCCTCAAGAAGCGCGGCGTCGCCGAACGCCTCGCGGAGATCATCGAGAAGAAGACCGGCATCGAGACGCGCAGCGCGGTCATCGGCCACATGCAGCGCGGCGGCGCGCCGACCCTCTTCGACCGCATCCTGGGCACCCGCGTGGGAGTCAAGGCCGCCCAACTGGCGGCCGAGGGCAAGTTCGGCCAGATGGTGGCCCTGCGCGGCAACGAGGTCTCCGGGGTGCCCCTGGAGAAGGCCACCGGGACCTTGAAGACCGTTCCGGCCGAGTGGCTCGCGCTGGCCGACCTCGTGTGCACCGGCTGCGCGGGCAAGGCCAAGGCCCTCGCTTCCCGATAAGCTATGGCCGAACCCCAGAAGTTCCAGCGCCGCACCGTCCTGGTCAAGCGCCAGCTCCAGTTCAAGTACGTGGGGATGGTGTTCTTGAGCGTGCTGTGCGCCTCGCTCATCATCGGCGGCGACATCTATTACAACATGTACCGCCTCATCGTGACCGAGGCCCCGTCGCTGGCCACGGCCGCGTCGCAGTTCAACGCCATCATCCTGGTCAAGCTCGTCCTCTATCTGGCCCTGATGCTGCTCATCTCGGTCTTCGTCTCCCATCGTTTCGCCGGGCCCATCTTCCGGTTCGAGAAATCGGCCCAGAGCGTGGCCAAGGGCGACTTGACCCACCGGGTCTCGCTGCGCACCGGCGACGAGCTCATGGAATTGCAGGACGAGTTCAACGCCATGATCGCCGGCCTGCAGGTGCTGGTCCAGAAGGACCGCAACCTGGCCGGGCATCTGGCCGCGCGCGTGGAGGAGATCGCCAAGAAGCTCCCCGAAGGGGCCACGGCCGCGCGCGAGGAACTGGTCTCACTCAAGCTGGAGCTGCAGCACCTGACGCAATCCTTCAAGGTCTAGTGACTTCGCTTCTTCTGACGGCTGCGTTGATCGTCTCGGGCCTCTGGTCTTCGCCGGCCCAAGGGGCCGTGGTCGTGCCCGCGGCCCCGGCGTTCTCGATCATCTCCGCCCCCGCCGAACCGGGCCTTCAGGAGCTCGCCTTCGATCTCGACGGGGCCTTGGCCATCGCGCTCAAGAACGACTCGCGCCTGCTCTCCGCCGAGCAGGACCGCATCATCGCCCAGCAGAGGCTCAGCGAGGCCAAGCTCGAGTTCCTGCCCGAGTTCGGCCTGCAGGCCTCGGCGGCCAAATTCGACGCCCGTTATCCCATCGCCTTCTCGCCCGCGTTGGGCAGCGTCCTGGGCTTCCCCCGGGGTTCCATCTTCAACCCCACCGGCTCCGAGAACATCTACTCGGGCCGGGGCTACATGAATTTTCCCCTCTATGAGGGCGGCCGCAGCGTCAACACCCTGCGCATGGCCCAGGCCGCGCTCAAGCAGGCCCAGAGCAACTATGAGACCGTCAAGATGGAGGTCGTCCTGGCGGTCAAGGAGGCCTTCTACCGTCTGCTCATGGCGCAGGAACGGCTGGCCGCGACCACCGAGACGGTCAGCGAGGCCCAGCGCATGGCCGCGGCCCTGAGCTTGAGCCCCTGGGAGCGCATCGAGGCCGAGGGCATCGGCGAGAAGTCCCGGCAGTGGGCCGCAGAGGCCATGCGGCAATCCTCCCTGCGGCGGCTGGATTTTCTCAAGGCCTTGAACCTGGAGCTCGATGCGGCGTTCCGCATCGCGGGGCGCATCGAGCCGCAGTCCGTGGCGGTGGACCCCCAGAAGGCGGCCCTCTGGGCCTTGGAACTGCGCCCGGAGCTGCAGGCCGAGACCTTCAAGGCGGAGATGGACGCCCTGGCCGTGAACCTGGCCATCAGCCGGCGCTACCCGACGCTGTTCTTGGCCGGCGACTACGATTTCACGGACCAGCATTTCCCCCTGCTCAACAACAACTGGGACGTCGGCATCGGCATCAAGCTCCCGTTCACTTACGACGTGCTCACCAAGCTGCGCCAGAAGCGGGCCGAGCAGCGCCAGGGTCAGCTCAAGCGCGCCGCGCTCCAGGACCAGGTCCGCCTCGAGGTCCGGCAGGCTTGCGAGCAGCTGGCCTATTGGAGTCTGGAAGCGGGGTTGCGCAGCCAGCAGTTCCGAGCCGTCTCCGGCATCTACGACAAGGCGGCCCCGGCGGCCCCGGCCTCCTTGGGCAAGCTGCGGGCTCTGATGACCGTCATCGAGATGAGGCTTTCCTACCTGGAATCGGCGACCGAGTCGACCCTGGCCCGGGCGCGCCTGGAGCGCGCCGTGGGCCGGGAACTGGCGCCGTGAGGCTCGCCGGGCTGGCCCTGGCCCTGGCCTTGTGGCTCCCCGTTCCGGCCGCGTGGGCGGCCCCGGACTACTCGCCCGACGGCCTGCTGCGCGCCCATCTCTGGCGGGACCTGACCTCCCGGCCTCCGTCCCGGCGCCCCAAGGTGGGGTTGGTGCTCTCCGCGGGGTCTACGCGCGGCACCGCTCACGTGGGGGTCCTGCAGGTCCTCGACCAAGCCGGCTTTCCCATCGATGCCGTGGCCGGCACCTCCATGGGCGCGGTCATCGGATCCCTGTACGCAGCGGGCCGTCCGGTGAAGAGGATCTGGGAGATCATGTCCGGGCTCAATCTGAGCATGGCCAGCAACTTCAACAGCTTCCATCTGGTGCAGCTGATGCTCGTGGACAAGCTGCTCTCCTCGGAGAACACGGAGAAGCTCATCCGCGGCGAGATCGGCGGTCTGCGCTTCGACCAACTGCCTATCCCCTTCGCCTGCGTGGCCATGGACATCTACACCGGTGAGAGAGTGCTCTTCCGCGAGGGCGACGTGGCCACGGCCGTGCGCGCCAGTATGAACCTGCCCGGCGTGTTCACGCCCGTGGCCTACCGCCAGCGCTTCCTGGTCGACGGCGGGGTGGTCGACTACATCCCCATAGACGCGGCGCGCGCGCTGGGAGCGCGGTGGGTGCTGGCCAGCATCACGGAGAGCGACTACCGCAGCGCGCGGCCCCAGACCGTGCTGGAGATGTTCGAGCAGGTCATCGACATCCGCGGGGCGCTCCTGGCCCGGGGGCAGCGCGCGCTGGCGCAGTTCGTCATCGCTCCCCCCGTCGGGAACATCGGCGTCACAGAGACCTCGCGGGCACCGGAGGCCATGTCCAAGGGAGTCATCACGGCCTACAAGGCGCTCCGGCCGGCCATGGAGAACCTGCTGCTCTTTTCGCTGGAGCCCATGGCGCGGGACTGGGGTCCCGAAGCCCCGGCGCCGGAGATCCGATGAAAGGAGCGCGAGCGGCGGTTCTGGCCGGTCTCCTGACCGCGGCCGTCCCAGCCTGGGGTCTGTGGGGCTCCCGCAGCGAGACCATCAAGGCCCTGCAAAAGCAGTTCGGCGCGGGCCGCCACGAAGCGGTCATCGCCGCCCTCTACCCGGACGGGCTTCTGAAGTTGCGCGGCGACGACCTGCGGCGCGGCTACGCCCTGCTGGCCGCGAGTTACGAAGTCACCGGGCGCTTGGACAAGAGCCTGAGCGCCTACCAGGTGGCCGTGCAGCTCTTCCCGCGCGACCGGGACCTCATGGAGCGGCTGGCTATGCTCTTGCACCGCTCCGGCCTGGAGGAGCAGGCCCAGCCTATCTACGAGAAGCTCGTGCGCCTCGATCCGGCCAACGCCCAAGGCCATCTGGGTCTGGCCCAGATCGACCACGCCTTGGGCTTCCTAGACAGCAGCGCGGACCACTTCGAGAAGGCTTTGCAGGGCTTTCCGCAGAGAGGGGACCTCTGGCGGGAATACGGCGAGGAGCTCTACGAGGCGCGGGATTACCGTACCGCGGAGCCGGCCATGCGTCGGGCCTTGGCCCTGGACCCCGGCGACGCGGAGGCCGGGCTGGACTTGGCCCTCATCCTGCGCGCCGTGGGCCGCATCGACGAGGCCCTGGCCGAGCTGGAGGGGCCCTCCCGAGCCGGCAAGCCCGAAGCCTTGCGGGCGCGCGCTCTGTGGCTCATGGAGGCGGGGCGCGCGGCGGATGCCGCGGCCGCAGCGCAGGCCCTCTTGCGCGTCCGCCCGGGCGACCCCTTAGGGCTCTATGTCCGCGCCCGGCTCGAGCTCAAGGTCGGCCGCCGCGTCCAAGCCCAGGCTTTGCTGAGGGAAGCCGCGACTCAGGGCGCCTCCGGCCCCTTCACCGCGAAGGTCTGCGCGGCCCTGGCGGCCTTGATCGGAGGGCCGCGTTGAGATTCTGGAAGCTGACCGCGGCGGGCAACGATTTCGTGCTGGTGGCCTCGGCGGTCCGCGCCCCGGGCGCCCTGGCGCGCCGGCTCTGCGACCGCCGCGGCGGCGTGGGCGCCGACGGACTGCTCTTGGTCCGCCGCGCCGCCGGCGGCGTGGACCTGCGCTATTTCAACGCGGACGGCTCCGCCGCTTTCTGCGGCAACGGGACCCGCTGCGCGGCCTGGTGGGCCTTCTCCCGGGGCTGGGCCGGCCGGCGCATGCGCCTGCGCACCCGCGCGGGCGCGGTCGCGGCGCGAGTGACCGGCCGCGGGCTGGTCGCCTTGTCCATGCCCGGGCCCAAGGGGCTGCGCTTGGGCCTGACGCTCCGGGTCAAGGGCCGCAGTCTCCGGGCCCACGCCGTGAACATGGGGGTGCCGCACGCGGTGGTGCCGGTGCGGGGCCTGGAGGGATTCCCGGTCGTCGACTTCGGCCGGGCCATCCGCCGGCACCCGGCCTTCGGGCGCGGCGGCGCCAACGTGGATTTCATCTCGCGCCGCGGCCCGGCCCTGCGCATGCGCACCTATGAGCGCGGCGTAGAGGGTGAGACCTGGGCCTGCGGCACGGGCGCCGCGGCCGCGGCCGTGGTCGCTTGGCGGCTGGGCTGGGTGCGCCCGCCAGTCAAGGTGCTCGTGCGCGGCGGGCAGGCCTTGGCCGTGTCTTTCCGTACCCAGGACGGCGCGGTCCGGGATGTCCGGCTCTCGGGCCCGGTCCGGATCGTTTTCGAGGGGGAGGTAAGACCATGAGGTTCGCGGGTTCTTATGTGGCGCTGGCCACGCCGTTCACGAAGGGGGGCGGACTCGACGAGGCCGCGTTGCGGCGCTTGGTGCGCGGCCACCTTCGCGCCGGGACCGCGGGCCTGGTGCCCTGCGGCTCGACCGGCGAGGCCGCGACCTTGACCCATGAGGAGTACCGCCGCGTCCTGACGCTGACGTTGGAGGAATCCCGTGGGCTGCTGCCGGTCATCGCCGGGGTGGGCACCAACGCCACGGCCAGAGCGGTGGAGCTGGCGCGCGAGGCCGAGAGCCTGGGAGCCGACGCCCTTCTGGTCCTGTCGCCCTACTACAACAAGCCCACCCAAGAGGGGCTCTACCAGCACTTCCGCGCCGTGGCCCGCAACACGCGGCTGCCCGTCGTCGTCTACAACATCCCGGGGCGCACCGCGGTCAACATCAGCCCCAAGACCCTGCTGCGCATCGCGGCGGACTGCCCGAACGTGTCCGCGGTCAAGGAGGCCTCCGGGAACATCGACCAGGCCAGCGAGATCGTGGCCGGAGCGGCCAAGGGCTTCGCGGTCCTTTCCGGCGATGACAGCCTGACCGTGCCCATGATGGCCGTGGGCGCGGCCGGAGTCATCTCGGTCGTGGCCAACGTGGCGCCCAAGCAGACCGCGGCGTTGTGCGCGGCCGCTCTGGCCGGGGACTTCAGGAAGGCGCGCGGCCTGCACCTCAAGCTCTTCGGCTTGATCAAGGCCCTTTTCGTGGAGACCAACCCCATCCCGGTCAAGGCGGCCTTGGAGATGATGGGGCTCTGCGGCGGGACTCCCCGCCTGCCCTTGACCGCTCTTACCGCGGCGAACCGGGTCCTGCTGCGGCGGGAACTGGCCGCCTGCGGCCTGATCTAGCTCTCCGGCCGCGCTAAGGCTTTTTGAAGATCAGATTGTCGAAGTCGTTAGGCACGTCGTGCACGACTTGATACCGCCGCCCAAGCTCCTGGAAATAGTCATCCAGATCCTCAAAACCTAGGGCGTCGAGACGTCCTTCCGCATTGATCGCGGAAGGCCTATAGCCGAGATCCCGCAGGAGCCGGAATGAATTCCTGTAGACATCCTGAATGGGATTGAAGAGGACCTCCAGGGCTATCCGAGGCGAGCTTCGCTTCAGGAGCTCGGCTCCTCCGCTGATGACCTTGTCCTCCAGCCCCTCCACGTCGATCTTCAGGAACGAAGGAGAGACATCCCGGGAACGGCAATACTCGTCCAGGGATATGGTCTCGACCTCGGTGGGCGTGGTCCGTCGCTGCCAATCCGGCCTCAGGGAAGAGGTTCCGATAAAAGGGAGAGGGGCGATGAAGAAGCGGGTGACTTCCGTCTTGTCGCTGAGGGCTTTGTCGACGGCCTGCGCATTCGGTTTGCGTTTCAGATTGGCGCGCAGCAGGGGCAGTAGGAACGGCGAGGGCTCGAACGCATGGACGCAGCCCGTGGCCCCCACCAGCTTCGCGGCCAGGAGACTATAGTAGCCTAGATTCGCCCCCAGGTCGAAGAAGACCTCTCCTTCCCTCAAGTCTCGGATCAGGAACTTGGTCAAGCGAGCTTCCGCGTCGATGTCGATGTCGGCTCCGTATAGCCAGATGTCGCCAAGCGGCGGAACGACGAGGGTCATACGCTCACCGAAGAACGTGTCCACCGTCGGGGTCATGTGTCCCCCGAACCACGAGGCATAGAGGGAGACCAAACGCATCTTCAAAGAGTTGCGCGCAGTCGCGAGCGGAAAGTTCCGCAGCCGGCCCAGTTTGGACAGCCTTCGGACTTTCAGCAGCCGGTCGAGACCATCAAGCAGGTCTGACCGTCCGGGAGGCAGCTGTTCGGCGTTGTCGGTCATGCTCTCTCCTGGGCCCTGCGCCGCAGGGCCCGCAACAACGCGGGGCGGGATGTCCCCGCCAGGATGCTGCCCCGGCCCAGGTTCTCCCGGAGCATCACTTCCGGACGGGCCCGGGTTCGGTGGAGGCGAGTATGGTGTGGGCGGCCTCCAGGTCGCCGGTCGCGATCTTGGCGAAGACGTCCGCGAGGGTCGCGCGCTGGCGGGACCGCTCGCGCAGGCGCCGGCCCCAGCTGGTGCCGGGCAGGTAGCGCTCCAGGGCGCCTTCGAGGAGCCCCCGCCAGCGGGGCTGCGGCGCATAGAGGGAGCGCAGTTGGAATGGGGTCTTGACGAAGTCCCGGATGTTGCGGCTGAGGTCCTTGCGCAGGACCGCGTTCTCCGCCAGGGCGGCTTCGACCGCGGCGACCGTCGCCTGCCAGTCATCGGCCTCGAGCCTGCGGATGGAGTCCTCGGCATTGGCCTTCATCTTGAGCAGGGCCTGCTCGAATCCCTCGCCCCGGCGCTGGTAGGCGCCGCGGCTCGCCTCCGCGACCGGACAGCCGGCGATTAGCGCCTTGAGCTCGGGCGAGAGGAAGCCCGCCTCGCTCTCGATGCGCTGGAGCTCCTCCTCCAAAGACGCCACCGTGATCCAGCGCGCCGCTTCCTTCTGCTTGGAGCCGAGGTCCGCGAGCAGGCCGCGGGTGATGCCGTTGGGGTCCCGGGCGCGCAGGGCCGCGGCCTCGAAGTCGCGCAGCGCCGCGGCCGCGCGTTCCAGGGCGATCCGGCGGGCGGCGAAGCGGGGGGAGGTCTTGAGGGCCGAGGTCTTCTGTTTGAGCAGGGCCTCCACCTGGGGGTCGAGGAGCTGCTCCGGCCGGTACCGGCCCTCCAGGCCGGCCAGCCGGGCCAGCTCGAGGTTCTCTTGGAGGCGCAGGCGGGTCTCGAGGTTGCGCAGGTCATAGCGCATGCCGTAGGCGGGGTAGCTCAGGGTCTCGTAGTCGAGTTTCCCGGTCTCCAATAGCTTGGGCGCGCCGGGAGCGCGCCGCTGGTTCAGGGCGCTCTGGATGGCCATGAGCTGGGGCGAGTAGCCCCGCAGGTTGAGGCGGCTCAAGCGGTCGTAGTAGCCGGCCGCCAGGCCCGCGGCGCCGGGGGCTCCGGCCGCGCCGCCGGGGCGCTTGTCGTCCTTGGCCTCGGTGATGATCTGGTTCGACATGCCGCCCTGGCCTTCGAACATGGTCTTGAGGATCTCGCGCTTCTCCTCCTCGCTCATCGCGCCGTCGGCGCGCATGAGCTTGGAATCGAGGCTGCTCTTCTTGAGCTGGCCGTAGGTGCTGTCGCGCACGCGCGCGGCGTCGATCTGGAAGCTGCGGTCGGTGTTGCGCAGGACGGTCTGCTCGAAGCGGTGGGCGCCTTCCTGGTCGTCCTGGGCCAGGCCGACGGCCAGATGGGCGGCCGCGTCGGGATTGGCGTCGACCCATTTGCGGATCTCCCCGAGGCGCTGCGCGGGGTCGGCCGAGGTCGAGATGCGGTCGGCGATGCTGGAGCGCAGGATGCGCGCGGCCAAAGAGGCCGCCACGGCCGGGTCCCGGCGCAGGGTCTCCTGCATGGCGCGGGAGACGTCGGATTGCGTCGCGGAGTCCGACGCGGTTCCCGCGACCTCGTCATCGGCCCGGGCCAGGCCCAGGACGGCGACGAGGAGCCAAGGCAGGACGGTCATGGCGATGACCTCCCCTGGCCGGCGACGGGGGCTGTGGACGCAGCGGAGAAGGAGAATACCTGCCTGGACCCGGAAAAGGCCCGGCCCTGGTCGTCCACAGCGGTCTTGCCGAGCAGGAAGAGGTCCGAGGCCACGTCCTGGCGGACCTTCCCCTGCAGGTCGAGGAAGCTGCGCGAGGCGGTCTTGTCCGGGTCGTTCCAACTGACCATGCCGTAGCGGCCGTTGGGGGAGATCTGCAGGGCCTCGAGCTTGGGGAAGGGGCCGAGCTCCCACAGGGTGTTGCCCAGGTAGGTCTTCACCAGCGCGTACCAGCCCGCGCCACGCCGCAGCGCGAGCAGGCAGGTCTTGCCGTCGTCCGAGAAGACCAGGGGGGCGCTGCCCGGAAGGGAGTCGGCCCCCTCCTCGCTCCAGAGCTCCTTGCCGCCGGGATCGAAGAAGCGCAGGCTGTGCTGGGATTCCAGGACCTTGGTCTTGAGGCTGTTCCAGGTCGTGCGCTTGTCGAGCGTCCAGGCGAAGCTTCCGTCCGACGACGTCCCGCCGTCGATGACCTTGACCTTGACCCGGGCCAAGGAAGCGTCCTCCCAGCGGCCGAGACCGATCTCATTGGAGAGGTTGCCTTCGGCGTCGTAATAGAGGAGGGACTTGGACATGCGCTGCCACCCCGGCTTGGGACCCGCCGTCCCGGCGCCCAGCGACTCGGCGGCGCGGGCCGGCCCGCAGGCCGCGGTCATCAATAATAGGACACCGCCCCAGGCCGCCGCGTTCAATCCGCAGCCGCCTCCACCCGGATGTCGGCCTTCTCCCGCAGGAAGACCTTGACCGCGTAGGGCTGGGTCAGGGCCTGCAGCGCCATGCCGTCTGGCTTCATCTCCCTATATCGTACCACGGTGGCGGCGCCCGAGGAGTCGGGCTCCAGCCACTGCACGCGGTAGCCGCCGGTGCTGCGCTGCCCCAAGAGTACGGCGACCGCGAAGTGGGTCTTGAAGTCCGGGGCGGGCGGAGCCGTCTGGCCGATCTCGGCCCAGGCCTCCCGCCACTGCGTCTCGGACTGCAGGGCACGCCGGGCGCCTTGGACCGCGCCGGAGAACTGCCCTTTCCACTCTGTCATGGCCGCCTCCTTCACCTGGGCCTGCGGGGCCCCGCGGCAGGCGCCCAGAGCCAGGGCCAAAGCCAGCGCCGCGCTCGTCCTCAATTCTGGCCTCCGATGAGCATGGTCGGGATGCGGATGGTGGGCATCCCATCCGAGACCGGAACTCCCTGTCCGTCCTTGCCGCAGGTGCCGATGCCCCAGCCGATGTCCCAGCCCACGCGGTCGATGGCGGCCAGGGCCTCGGAGCCCACGCCCATGAGGTTGGCGTCGCGCACGAGGTGGCGTATGACCCCGTCTTCCACCCAGTAGCCTTCGTCCACCTCGAAGACGAACTCGCCCGTGGCCGTGTTGACCTGGCCGCCGCCCATGCGGGTCACGAAGATGCCGGCCTTGAGGCTGCGCAGGATATCCTTGGGGTCGTCTTGACCCGGGGCGATGTAGAGGTTGGACATGCGGGGGATGGGACGGCATTGGAAGGACTCGCGCCGGCCGTGGCCGTTGGAGGGGCGCCCCTCCTTCAAGGCGCTGACGCGGTCGTAAAGGTAGTCGACCAGGACGCCGTCGCGGACCAGGACGGTGGGCCGGGCCGGCACGCCCTCGTCGTCGAAGCCGAAGCTGCCCCGGCAGCAGGGGATGGTCGGGTCATCGATGATCGTGATGTTCGCGGGCGCCACGCGCGAGCCGATCTTGCCCTGGTAGGCGGGAGAGGTGCCTTCCTGGACCAGGTCCGCCTCGAGGGAATGGCCGACGGCCTCGTGGATGAGGGTGCCGCCGGCCCGGGCGGAGATGACGACCGGCATCTCGCCGGCCTTGGCCTTGGGGGCGGCGAGCTTGGCCAGGGCCCGCTCCGCGGCGGCCTTGGCCGCGGCCAGCGGCCGGAAATCCGCGAGCAGCTCGTAGCCTTTGAGTCCGCCCACCACGGCCTGCCCGGTCTGCAGGTTGCCATCCTTCTCGGCCACGACGTTGACGGAGAGCAGGACCGCTGCGCGCGAGGCGCGGCAATGGGCGCCTTCGCTGTTGACCAGGAGCACCTCTTTACGGCCTTCCCCGTAGGCGAGGGTCACCTGGCGGATGTGGGGGAAGCCCGAGCGCACGGCTTGGTCCACGCTCTTGAGCAGGGCGATCTTGTCGTCGAGGGGGACGGTGCGCGGATCGGTGCGCACGGGGACGCGCCAGGACAGCGCCGGGCCCAGGGGGACCGGCGCTGGGGCGGGGCCGGGGCCGAGCAGGGCCGCGCGCAGGCGCAGGGCCTCTCCGCGGGCCAAGGAGTTGGCGCTGCCCTGCAAGGTCTCGACCTGGGGCGTCTTGGAGGAGGGGTCATGCCGGCGCAGGAAGCGCAAGCCCGCGCCGCGCTCGGTGCCGGCGGCGAGGTCCTCGACGCGGGAGTCCTCGAATCTCACGGACGCGCTCTCGGATTGCTCCAGGAAGACTTCTCCGTAGTCGGCGCCGCGCACGCAGCGCGCCAGTTCGTCCAAGGAGACCGTGTCCAGGCCGTCGCCGAGCATCAGGTCAAAGGTATCATTTCTGCTCTTCGGGAGGAAGGGCGCCGGCCAGAGCGCTGGCCGTGAGGACATCCGTCCGGCCGGCACCGGCGGAACTTCCGATACCGCCGGCGCCCTAGCGGGAGGGCCGCGGCGCGCGGCATATATGATCCAAGCGCCTCGAATAGCGCGAGTCCGTCCCGTCGAGCAGAGGAATGGGCCGTTGCCGTTCGGCCCTCTTTTCGGTTTCGGATTTTTCTTCTCTGTGGAATCTTATGGGCAGGTGTAGGCAGTGTAGGACGCCGCTGCTGTTCCCTCGAATTCCGTCCCGACCAGCTTTATCGGTCGGGACGGAATCGCGCAGAGCCGAAGGCGCTGCGCCCGGAAGAGATAGCGGGCCGGGAGCGGCGCCTTCCGGGCGCCGAACCCGTAGAACGACGACGGGCAAGCCGATCCATGGCCATTTCTTTTCGGCAGATCACGGCAAGAGGTTTCATCGAGCTTCATTCCTGGCCGGATCTCCCTACGTTTTTGAAAAAATTACGCTGGAAATATCGATGCTATTCATATCGCGCGCGCGATGTGAATAGCACTGCGAAAATAAGGACAATTTTTTCCAAAACGGAGGAAAACGGAAGTCCGCCGCAGAGCGCGGACGGTGCAGAAAAAGACGGACGGCCGTCGAGTAAATCGAAAGGCCCCATGGCCGGCGCATCATCGGGAACAATCAAGAAGAGAAGCCTTGTCCGATGGGCAAGCGCTCTATCCCCGCAGCATCCGTGAGACCCGAGCCCTCCCTGGCGATGGGCATGCCGCCCTGATTATGCTGGCGCGTACATTCACCGGCCATAGCCTCATCGGGGCTCATCTCGGATCGGGCCGGCCAGTGTTTTCTGGCTCGTCTTGTGTCGGACGAGACTCGAGTTTCCCACATTCCGTCGATTTTAGGTACAATCCCACCCGATGCCAAGGCGACGGAACATCGGTCGTGGGTTGAGGACCGGAATGAAGGCAACGGCGTGTCTCATCTTGCTGGCGGCGGCGCTGCCGGCCCGAGCCGGCAACGTCCACATCACCGTCCTGCACACCAACGACATCCACGGCTGGATCATGCCCAGGCCGGCCGAGTCCTACGGGACCGACCCCCAACGCCCCCTCGGCGGCGCGGCGGCTCTTGCCGCCTACGCCAAGACAGTCAAGGGCCCCAAGCTCCTGCTCGACGCCGGCGACTGGTTCCAAGGCACCCCCGAAGGGACGCTCCGCGGCGGCAAGTCCATGGCCGAAGTCTTCAACGCCGTGGGCTACGACGCCCTCACCGTGGGCAACCACGACTTCGACAATGGCTGGCGCAATCTGGAAGGCATCATCAAGGCCGTCCAGGCTCCGGTGCTCTGCGCCAACATCTACCGTTCCGACGGCGGGCACGTCCCTCAGTGCAAGCCCTGGCTGGTCAAGGAGGTCGGCGGGGTCAGGGTCGGGATCTTCGCCCTGCTGACCACCAACATGAAGGACCTCGCCTTCCCGGAGAGCATCGCGGGCCTGTCCTTCCGCCGCGGCGTGGACGAGGCCAAGGACGCGGTCGCGGCCCTGCGCAAGAAGGGCGCCACGGTCATCATCGCGCTCTCGCACCAGGGCCTGGAGCCGCCCGGCGTCACCACCTTCGAAGCCGACCGGTTCCTGGCCCGGCAGGTCGAGGGCATCGACCTCATCGTAGGCGGGCACACCCATGCGGTGCTCAGCGAAGGCGAGCGCGATCCCGTCCACGGGACCCTCATCGTGCAGGCGGGCTCGGAGCTCATCCGGGTGGGCGAGGTCGGCCTGGATGTCGATTCCCGCACCGGCAAGGTCGTCCAGTCCTCCGCCCGGCTCGTGGAGCTCTGGCCCGATGAGACCGGGACCGACCCGGCCGTGGCCAAGCTCGTGGGCAAGCTCGGCCGCGAGGTCTCCGCCATATACGACGTGGTCGTGGCCACGGCCGGCGCGCCCCTGCTGCGCAATAAGAGCGGGGAATCGGCCTTGGGCGACTGGATGACGGACTGCGAGCGCGACTGGGCCGGGGCCGACCTGTCCCTGCAGAACGGCGGCGGCATCCGCGCGGACATCCCGGCCGGCCCCGTGACTTTGCGCCGCCTCTTCGAGGTCATGCCCTTCGACAACCGGGTGGTCAAGCTGGTCATGAAGGGCAAGGACGTCAAGAGCATGCTCGATCACGGCGTCGGCCTGCCCCGCATCGCCCAGATATCCGGGGCTACGGTCTCTTTCCATCGCCGGGCTCCCGAAGGCCGGCGCCTGGCCGAGGTCAAAGTCGGGGGCCGGGAGCTGGTGGACGAGTCCACCTACACGGTCGCGACCATCGATTTCCTGGTCAAGGGCGGCGACGACTACTCCGCCTTCGCCGCCGCCGAGGCCACAGACTTCACCAAGACGACGTTGCGGGACGTGATGCAGGCCTGCGCGTTGCAGAAGCCCCGCATACTGCCTCCGCCCGCCGACCGCCTGGTCCCTCTGGGAGACTGACATGGTCCTGAAAACCGTCCGCGCCAAAACCGAAGCCGCCTGGACCACCACCAAGAAGATCCTGGCCCTGATGAGCTGCTGGGGCCTGGTCTTCAGCCTGGCGACCATCACCAAGCTCGCCGTGGCCTTCGAATACGACGACGGCTTGGTCTTCTCGACGCCCGCCTACCAGAAGGCCTTTGCGAACGTCCAGCAGCCCTTCACGCCCCAATTCTGGTCCGTGGTCAACCTCAGCTACGACATCGAGCAGCCCAAGCTCATACCCCAGGGTCTGGCCTGGGCGTTCCGGTTGTTCGGCTTCAAGGTCGCCATCATCGCCGACCGGCCCTCCACGGATGGGGAGGCCTTGCGTAAGGAGTGGCGGCGGCTCACGCCCAAGACGCTGTTCTTCTTCGCCGCGGACCGCGGGGACAAGAAGGGTTTCCTGGAGAAGAGCAACTTCATCCTTTTCTTGGCGGACAGCGACTCCGGCATAATGGATGCGCGGAAAGCGGGCGTTTATGCCGTCCGCATCCGGAGAAGCCCCAAGTCCTACCAGAAGGAGGACTATCACCCGGGCACGCTGGGGGAGTTGGTCCTTCCGCTCTCCCAGTATTGACTTACGAGATTGATTCTAATAGAATCAACTAAGTCGTGGTGTGTGGCCAAAATGGCCACACAAAGGGGATTCTTCTTATGACCTCTCCCATCAGACGGCCTTTCATCGCTGGCAACTGGAAGATGCATCTGACCTTGGCCCAATCCGTGGAGCTGGCCAAGGCGGTGCGCGACGCCACCAAGGAGTCGCCGGCCGAGGTGGCGGTCTGCGTCCCGTTCACCGCTCTGACGGTCGTGGCCGAGGTCCTCAAGGGCAGCCATGTCCGGCTGGGCGGGCAGGATCTCTACTGGGAGGCGCAGGGCGCCTTCACCGGAGAGGTCTCCGCGGCGCAGCTGGCCGACGCGGGCGCCTCCTGCGTCATCATCGGCCATTCCGAGCGGCGCCGGCTCTTCGGCGACACGGACGAGGCGGTCAACAAGAAGCTCAAGGCGGCTCTGGCCGCCAAGCTGGTCCCCATCGTCTGCGTGGGCGAGACCCTCGACGAGCGCCAGTCCAACCGGACTTTCCGGGTGCTGGAGACCCAGATGACCGGCGGCCTGAAGGGATTCGCCCCCGCGGACGTTTCCTCGGTCGTGGTCGCCTACGAGCCGGTGTGGGCCATCGGCACCGGAGTCACCGCGACCCCGGCCCAGGCCCAGGAGGCGCACAATTTCCTGCGCGCGCAGGCGGCCAAGCTCTATGGAGAAGGCTTCGCCGCGGGCCTGCGCATCCTCTACGGCGGCTCGGTCACTCCCGAGACCGTGGACAACCTCATGGCCCAGCCGGACCTGGACGGCGCCTTGGTGGGCGGAGCCAGCCTCAAGGCGCCCGCCTTCGCGCGCATCGCCCGGTTCCAGGTCGCGGCCAAAGCCTAGATCCTGATGGAGAACGCCGAGCTGGTGCGGGGGCTGGCCGCGGAGATCGAGAAGCGTCTGCGGCGCTCGCAGACCCCCGTTCCCATCGGCGTTTCCAACCGGCACGCCCACATCACGCAGTCGCATTTCGCGGCCCTTTTCGGGAACGGCGCTGGCCTGACCAAGTTCCGCGACCTCTCCCAGCCCGGCCAGTTCGCGTCCAACGAGAAGATGGACATCGTGGGAGCCAAGGGGAGCATCAAGGGCGTGCGCCTGCTCGGTCCTTTCCGGCCCAAGACCCAGATCGAGGTGTCCTGGACCGAGGCCATCACTTTGGGCGTCAAGCCGCCGGTGCGCGAGTCCGGGGACCTGGGGGGCTCGGCGCCCTTGAAGTTGGTCGGGCCGCAGGGGTCGGTCGAAGTCCGGGAAGGGCTCATCTTGGCCCGCCGGCACCTGCACTGCACCCCGGCTGACGCGGCCGCCATCGGCCTGGCCAACGGCGAGACCGTGCGGGTCCGGGCGGGGCGGGGCGGTCAGCGGGAGACGGTTTTTGAAGGTACGGTCGTGCGGGTGTCGGACAAGTTCAGCCTGGAGCTGCATCTGGACACGGACGAGGCCAACGCCGCCGGCGTCAAGAACGGGGATCTGGCCTATATCGTATAGGGGGATACACAATGAACGCACTGGGAATGATCGAGACTCGGGGGCTGGTCGCCTGCATCGAGGCCGCGGACGCCGCGGTCAAGGCCGCTGACGTCAGGCTCGTCGGCTACGAGAAGGTCGGGACCGGCCTGGTCACCGTCCTGTTCCGGGGCGAGGTCGCGGCCTGCAAGGCGGCCTGCGACTCGGGCGCCGCTGCGGCCCAGAAGGTCGGGGAGCTCCTGGCCTGCCACGTCATCCCGCAGCCGCATCCGGACCTCGAGGGCAAGATGCCGATCTCTTTGCCTGAGAACCTCGCCCGCCGCAAGTAAGCGAGGATCCCAGCTTGATCTTCGCGCGCGTGACGGGAAACGTCGTCTGCACCCAGAAAGACGAGAAGCTCGTCGGGTGCAAGCTCCTGCTGGTGCAGCCCGTGGACCTCGCCGGCGCCCCCAAGGGCAACCCCATCGTGGCCGTGGACTCGGTGGGGTCCGGCGAGGGCGAGCTGGTCCTGCTGGTGCAGGGCTCCAGCGCCCGCCAGACCTCGCGCACCCAGGGCAATCCCGTGGACGCGGTCATCTTCGCGATCGTGGACACGGTGGAGCAGGGCGGCAAGGCGGTGTTCAAGAAGTCCGAGGATGGGAATGCAGGCTGAAGAGATAGCCAAGATAGTCGGCGAGGTCTTGAAGCGCCTGGAGTCTCAGGAAGGGCTCGACCTGTCGAGCCCCGCGCCCGGGCCAGCGGGGGGCGATGAGGTCGTCTTTGCGACGGTGGACGCGGCTGTGTCCGCGGCGTCCCGGGCCCAGAAGACGTTCCAGGAGCAGGGGCTCGAAGTGCGCCGGGCCGTCATCAAGGCCATGCGCAAGACCTCCATCGCCAACGCCGAGCGCTGGGGCCGGATGGCCCAGGAAGAGACGAAGATGGGCCGCGCCGAGGACAAGACGCAGAAGAACCTCCTATGCGCGACTCGGACTCCCGGGGTGGAGGACCTGCAGTCCCGGGCTTACACCGGCGACAAAGGCCTGACCCTGGTGGAGTACGCCCCTTTCGGCGTCGTGGCCGCCATCACGCCCTCGACCAATCCGGCCGCGACCGTCATCTCCAACGCCATCGGCATAATCGCGGCGGGCAATTCCGTGGTGTTCGCCCCGCATCCGGCCTCGGCCAAGGTCTGCGCCGAAGCCATGCGGGCCCTGGCCGCCGCGGCGGTCTCGGTCGGCGCGCCGCGGGGGCTCATCAGCACGGTCGCGCCCGCCTCGCAAGAGACCACCAAGGCCCTCCTGGCCCATCCCGGAGTCCATCTCAACATGGTCACCGGGGGGCCGGCCATCGTGAAGGTGGCCATGACCACGGGCAAGACCTGCAAGACCATCGCGGCCGGCCCGGGCAACCCGCCGGTGGTGGTCGATGAGACGGCGCTGTTCCCGAAGTGCGCCGAGGACATCATCTTCGGCGCGAGTTTCGACAACAACGTGCTGTGCATCGCGGAGAAGGAAGTCATCGTGGTCGAGGCGGCCAAGGCCAGGTTCCTGGAGTGCATGCGGCGCGACCCGCGGGCCTTCGAGCTCGATTCCTCCCAGATGGACGCCGTCACCAAGCTCGTCATCAAAGAAGGGGGCAGGGGCTGCAAGGACCCGGTCCTGAACCGCGACTATGTGGGCCGCGACGCGGCGGTCATCGCCAAGGGCATCGGGCTGGACGTGCCGCCGGCCACGCGCCTCTTGTGGGCGGACGTGCCCAACGACCATCCTTTCGTTTGGACCGAGCAGCTCATGCCGGTCCTGCCCGTGACCTCGGCGCCGGATGTGGACTCGGCCATCGAGTTGGCGTATCAGGCCGAAGGAAGAAATCACCATTCCGCGGCCATGTACTCGACCCACATCGGGAACCTGACCCGCATGGCTCGGCGCATGCAGTGCTCCATCTACGTCAAGAACGCCCCGACCCTCTACGGCCTGGGCCTGGGCGAGGGCTACGCCTCCATGTCCATCGGCACGCCCACCGGGGACGGGATCACCAAACCGTCGCATTTCGTCAGGCCGCTGCACTGCTGTGTCGTGGGTTATTTTAGGATCGCGTGAGGTGACCATGCTGGCCAACATCGCCGTAGGACTCCTGGAGTCGTCCTCCATCGCCAAGGGCATCGAGGCGTCGGATGCCATGTGCAAGATGGCCTCGGTGAAGCTCGCGCGCGCCGGGGTCATCGCCCGGGGCAAGTACATGATCATCATCACCGGCCCGGTGGGAGAGGTGGAGAGTTCCCTGCGCGCCGGCCGCCAGATGCTGGGCCCGTCGCTCATCGACGAGGTCCTCATCCGCAACATCCACTCCCAGGTCCTGGCGACCTTGGACAAGCGCGTCCCGGTCAAGGAATTGGGCGCCCTGGGCATCATCGAGACCAAGGACGCCATCGCCACCGTGCGCGCGGCCGACGCGGCGGCCAAGGCGGCGTCCGTGACCCTCATCGAGACCAAGACCTCGGTCGGGGGCGGCAAGGGCTACGTGACCATGGTCGGCGAGGTCGGGGCCGTCCGCTCCGCCGTGGCGGCCGGCATCGGCGTGGTGCCCGAGGCGGGCGTCGTCTCGCACGTGGTCATCGCCCAGGCCGATGGGCAGCTCTTGGAATCGGTGGGGAAATAAGATGAAGATCGTCATCGGGTCGGATCACGGGGGATTTGCCGCCAAGGAGTTCGTCAAGAAGACCATCCAGAAGCTCGGCCACGAGGTGTCCGACTTCGGCTGCCACTCGCCCGAGAGCGTGGACTACCCGGACGTGGCCCAGCTCGTGGCCGAGGCGGTGACGCGCGGGGACTTCCAGAAGGGCGTGCTCATCGACGGCTTCGGCGGGGCCGTGGCCTTGGCCGCCAACAAGGTCCCGGGAGTGCGCGCGGTCGCGGCCTACGACACGGTCTCGGCCCGTTTCGCCGCGGCGCACGACGACGCCAACGTGCTCTGCCTGGGCGGCAAGACGCACGGCGAGCTCGTCCTGGCGGAGATCCTCAACGTTTTTTTCACCACCAAGTTCGAGGGCGGCCGGCACGAGGGACGCCTGGCCAAGATCGCGGGCATAGAGAAGAAATACTCCAAGTGAAGCTGGCACGAGTGGTCGGGCGGGTCTTCTGCGCGCGGCAGGACCCGGGCATCGACAACAAGACGCTCCTGCTCATCCAGCCCCTGCGCTGGGAGGACGAGTCTCCGGTCGGCGACCCGCTGGTGGCGGCCGACGCGGTCGGCGCCGGCGCCTCCGAGAAGGTATACTGGGTCGCCTCCCGCGAGGCCGCGGTCGCGTTCAAGGACGTGCCACCCGTGGACGCCGCGGTCGTGGCCATCGTGGACGGCCACCAGGTCAAGGATTTCAGACAAAAGGAAGGTTCGTGAACTTTGTGAGGGTCTGACCCCATCATGTTTATTGGAGAAGTCGTGGGCAATGTCTGGGGGACGAGGAAGCATCCGTCCCTCAAGGACCGCCGTCTGCTGCTGGTCAGGCCCATCGACCCCATGACGGGCGAGCGCATCGGAGACGCGGTCATGGCCGTAGACGGCGGCGTGCAGTCGGGCCCCGGAAACATCGTGCTGGTGGTCGACGAGGGCGGGTCCGCGCGCAGCATCATAAAGGACGAGGCCGCTCCCGTGCGCACGGTGGTGTGCGCGGTCGTGGACAGCGTCTCGTCCGGCGGCAAGGCCAAGAAGTACACCTGAGGACACTATCATGAACGAACAGGACCTGCGCAAGATCGTCGAGGAGGTCGTCAGGACTCTGGCGGCCAAGGGCTACCTCAAGGCCGGCGGCTCTTCCGCCTGCGAGCCCGCTCCCAAGAGGCCCGAGAGCCCCGCCCTCACCACGGTCGGCTCGGCCGGGAAGGTCTTCTCGTCTTCGGAATGGACGCCCCAGCGGCCGGGCGGCGCGCCCAAGATGGGCGAGGCTTGCGCGGAATGCGAGGGCAACGCCTGCGGCCGCTGCGCCTCCTTCGCCGGCGCGACCGCCAGCACCTTGAAGGCCTTGGGCGCCGACCGCATCGCGGTCTGCCAGCCCACGGCCCACGCCTCGTCCGTGGCGCGCATGGTCGACCATACCTTGCTCAAGCCCAACGCCACCCAGGCCGAGATCGCCAAGCTCTGCGAGGAAGCCCGCAAGTTCTGCTTCGCCTCGGTCTGCGTCAATCCTTCCTACGTGGCTTACAGCGCGCAGCTCCTGCAGGGCTCGGGCGTGAAGGTCTGCACCGTGATCGGCTTCCCCCTGGGCTCGACGACCTCCACGGTCAAGGCCATCGAGGCCCGCGATGCCATCGCCAACGGCGCCGATGAGATCGACATGGTCATCAACATCGGGGCCCTCAAGTCCGGCAACGATGCCCTGGTCTACGAGGACATCAAGGCCGTGCGCGAGGCGACCCGCGGCAAGTGCCTGAAGGTCATCTTCGAGACCTCGCTCCTCTCCGACGAGGAGAAGGTGCGCGCCTGCATCATGTCCAAGAAGGCGGGCGCGGATTTCGTCAAGACCTCCACGGGCTTCGGCGGCGGCGGGGCCACGGTGGAGGACGTCAAGCTCATGCGCCAGACCGTGGGGCCGCTGATGGGCGTCAAGGCCTCGGGCGGCATCCGCGACGCCAAGATTGCCGAGGCCATGATCCAGGCCGGCGCTACGCGCTTGGGCACCTCGGCTTCGGTCGCCATCGTGTCGGGGCAGGCCTCCGAGGGCAAGGGGTACTGAGGATGGCCAAGAACAAGCCGGTCAAGTATCAGCTCAAGATCGACGTGCAATGCGGCTCCTGCGGGACGCTTTCGCACCTGCAGGGAGATCTCTTTCCTAAGTTCTGTCCCTGCTGCGGGGCGGGCATGGAGCGCTACTGCCTGCACTGCCGGAAGAAGGCTGATATGTTCTTCGAGGAGTGGTGGCCGGAGAAAGACGAGTGCGTGCGCACCTACGGGCCGGCCAAGCGCTGCAGCCGATGCAACGCGATGCTGGAGCAGCCGCCGGAGATGCCGGGCGACGTCCAATGATAGAGGGTCAGGTCTTGACATTTGACATTCAGGTCTAATCCCTGGATTTGTCAAATGTCAAGACCTGACCCCAAAGGAGGAGCAATGGCGGAGATGAAGGAAGCTCTTGGGATGGTGGAGACGAAGGGTTTCGTGGGCATGATCGAGGCCTCCGACGCCATGGCCAAGGCGGCCAAGGTGCACATGCTCGGCTACGAGAAGATCGGCTCGGGCCTGGTCACGACCCTGTGCCGCGGCGAGGTCGGGGCGGTGCGCGCGGCCGTGGACGCCGGCGCGGCGGCGGCTCAGAAAGTGGGCGAGATGGTCGCCATCCACGTCATCCCGCGGCCGCATGACGACATCGAGAAGTATCTCGAGCAGATCTCGATCAAGATCCACAAATAGCGGCGCGGCCGCTTGGCGGGCCTTGTGAGTCCATGCTGACGCGAGACGACCTCATCGATATCATCCTGGAGCGGCTGGGGACGGACGTCGGACCCCGGGCGCCCAAGGTCGCGGCGGCTCCTGTCTGTCCGCCGGCTCGGAGCAGACTGGATGATGAGATGCGGGGACGAAAGTTCCTTTCCGAATACGAAATAAAGAAACAATTGACTGGAAACTCGCAAGAGCTTAGAATACCTAGGGATTCGATCCTCAGCCCCCTGGCTGTCGATTGGCTTGCGCTGGGGCGCATCAAGATCATCCGGGAGTGAACTGACCGATAATGGCGATCGAGATCAAGGGACTTTTGAAATTGATGGTCCAGAAGGACATCTCCGACATCCATTTCAAGGCGGATTCCTTCCCGGCCTTCCGGCTGCACGGCGCCATGGTCATGGCGGCCAACCTCCAGAAGACCGCTCCCCAGGACATCCAGACCATGGCGGACCAGCTCATGAACGAGGAGCAGAGGAAGGTCTTCAAGGCCGAGCAGGAGCTCGACCTCGCCTACAGCCTCGAGGGGGTCTCGCGCTTCCGGGTCAACGTCTGCATGCAGCGCGGCTCCGTCTGCCTGACCCTGCGCGTCATCCCCATGAAGCTGCGCTCCTTCGAGGATCTCAACCTCCCGGCCGAGACCATGAAGAAGCTGGCTGAACAGGGCCGCGGGCTCATCCTCTTCGCCGGCATCACGGGCGCGGGGAAGACCACGACCATGAACTGCTTCCTCAACTACATCAACGAGACCTGCCCCTACCGCGTCATCACCATCGAGGACCCCATCGAGTTCTACCATCCGGACATCAAGAGCTCCGTCGTCCAGCGCGAGGTCGGGCGCGACACCAAGTCCTTCGCCAGCGCCCTGAGGCACGTCCTGCGCCAGGACCCGGACGTGGTCGTCGTGGGGGAGATGCGCGACCTGGAGACCATGCAGGCCGCCCTCAACGCGGCGGAGACCGGGCACCTCGTGCTCTCCACGGTCCACACCATGGACGCGGTCCAGACCATGGACCGCATCGTCGACACCTACCCCGCGCACCAGCACAACCAGGTCCGCCAGCAGCTGGCCAACACCCTCAGGGGAATCGTGGCCCAGCGCCTGGTCCCATCCAAGGATGGCAAGGCCCGCTTCCCGGCCACGGAGATCCTCATCGGGAGCAATATGGTCCGCGGCCAGATCACGGAGGGCAAGTCTTCCGAGATCTACAAGGTCATGGAGGGCGGCGCCTACTACGGCATGCACTCCTTCGACCAGGACCTCGTCCGCCTCTACCAAGAAGGCAAGATCGACCAGAAGTCGGTCGTTGATAATTCGACCAGCCCTCAAGACGTGACGATCCGGCTCCAAGGCCTGTCCGGCGGCGCGGAGGGCTGAGCACAGGACCAGGCTTATGGCTGACGAGAAACGGGAGGGCCCGCCCGACCAAGAGGTCAAGAACATCCTCAGCGATCTCGAGGCCATCCTCTCCGATCTGGGCGGTGCGCCGCCGCCCTCCGCTCCCGCAGAGCCGCCGTCCCTGACGCCCAAAGCACTTCCTGATGTGCGTCGGGTCCCGGAAGGGACGCCTCCTCCCCCCAAGCCTCCTGCGCCGGCGCCCAAGCCCGTCGTCGAGGCGCCTCCGGCCCAGGCCGCGCCCAAACCGCCTGCGCCGCCGCCGCCCCCCGCGCTTCGGGACCAGCCGGTCGAGCTGGGAGCACGGTCGCTCCCGCCGGCGAAGGCGCCGATGTCGCCGCCCAAACCTGCGGCCCCGCCCGCCTTCTCCGACAAGCCGCCTTTGGAGTTCGGTCTTGGAGGCGGAGCGCAGACAGGCGCCGCTCAGCCTGCGTCCCGTGCTTCCACGCCTTCGGCCGTCCCGGCGCCTGCGGCCAAGCCTGCGCCGGTGAGTCCCCCTGCGCCAGCGGCCGTCCCGCCGCCTGCGGCCAAGCCTGCATTGGTGATTCCCCCTGCCCCGGTGGCCGTCCCGGCGCCTGCGGCCAAGCCGGCACCGGCGATTCCCCCTGCCCCGGTGGCCATCCCGGCGCCCGCGGCCAAGCCCGCGCCGGTGATCCCCCCTGCGCCAGCGGCCGTCCCGGCGCCTGCGGCCAAACCTGCGCAGACGGCGGCGCCGGCGTTCCCGCCCCTGCGCGGCTTGCCGCCGGCGGATGCGCTGCCCGATATCCCGGCTCCGGGGAATATCGGCAAGGACCAGACACGGCGCGTGGCGTTCCTCTACCTGAGCCAGTTCGAAGCCGAGCGCGAATCTTTGGCCAAGTTGCTCGACCAGACCGCCCAGACCGTGCCCAAGAAGCCGCTTTTCTTGCGGCGGGCCCTCTATCAGCCGATCATGGAAGGCTGCGACGGCAAGAGCATCCTGACGCGGCTCCGCCAGGCCAAGGCCGTTGCCGCTTTGGGCATCGTCCAAGGGATCTCCGAGGCGAAGCTGCGCGAATGGAGCGAGGCTATCGCGGGCGGGGGCGTCATGTTCCGGCCGGTGGCGCCGAGCGACGTCGGGAAAAGGTCGGTGGCCATCGACATCGTGGTGGACGTCATGCTGCTGCCCTGCGAGGGTTCATGACTAAGTGGTCCCTGCGTCCCGATCCCAGCCCCCATGACGCGGCCCGCTATGTCCTGCTGATCCAGGGCAATATGACGCACGTCAGCCAGCTCGTCAAGAGGTTCGGGGCGATGTGCGGCCGGCCGATGAGTATCGAGCATGACGAGGGTTTCAATTTCACCATCTATCTGCATGCGATCACCAAGGACGGGTTGGACAAGGTCGCCCAATATCTCAAGGAGATCGCTCCCAACGCGCTAGGTCACATGGAGGCATCCTCTCCGGCCCCAGCGCTGCCGGATATCCCGCCCCTGGTGCGGGAGGCCCCTGGTGTCCCGGGCGTGGCGGACCTCAGCGGGGCGCAGGCGGCGTCCGCCGCCGGACCCACGGACGCCGGGCCCGTGCTCACCCCGCCTACGCTGTCCGCTCCGATCCTCCCGGAGCCGTCGCCAGCGACGGGCCCTTCTGCGGCGGAGACGGCGGTGACGCCTCCCCAGCCGACACCTGCACCGGAACCGACACCGGCACCCGAACCGACACCGGCACCGGAGCCGGCACCGGTACCGTCGGTCCTGTCCCCCGGCACCGCGGCCGCTGGCGCAGCCAGGCCGCTGTGGGGCCTGAAGTCCAGCCCTCAGCCCAAGCTCACTTTCGACAGCCTGCTGGTCGGCGCCTACAACCGCTTCGCGCACGCGGCCGCCACTTCCGTGGTCGGCTCGCCCGGGACCATGTACAATCCCTTGTTCGTCTACGGCGCGCCCGGAGTGGGCAAGACGCATATGCTGCATGCCATCGCCTCGGCCCTCAAGAAGAACTGGGACGAGCAGTCGGTCCTCGTCACCACGGGCGCGGCCCTGGCCAACGCGGTGAGCTGCGCTCTGGCCGAGAACCGCCTCCCCGAGATCGCCAAGCTCGTCGAGGGGGCCAAGGCCCTGCTGGTCGACGACGTGCATCTTCTGGCCATCACGGACAAGAACCAGGCGACGCTGGCCCGGCTGTTCGGGGAGTTCTTCTCGCGCAACCTCCAGGTGGTCCTCACTTCCGTCTACCCGCCCCGGACCTTGGGGGCGGTGGAGGAGGCGCTCAAGATCTCCTTGGCCAAGGGCTGGGCCGTGGATATGAAACCGGCCAGTCTGACCGTCCAAGAGGACATGATCACCGCCTTCGTGGACCGCACGGGTGCCCAGCTGGCGGGCGCCGAGATCAAGAAGCTCCATGAGCGGCTGGGCTCCACCTACAGCGAGTTCCCGCGTTATGTGATGCGCTGGAAGGCGCTCGGCGAGCTTTACCGCGGCAAGGGCTCCACGCCCGCCAACGACGACATGCTGGGAGACCTCTTCAGCGCGGGCGCCAGGGGCAGCCAGGCGGACTTGCCCAACTCGACCGAGCTGGAGGCCAGCCGGCACTTCGCGCCGCCGGCTCCCGCGGCGGACGCGGTCAACCTGGCCCTGTTCTGCCCCCGTGGCCAGGACGCCATGGTGACCTGGCTGGTGGCCCGCTTCTACAAGATCGGCGCGGAGTTCGGCGCGACGCAGACCTATAATCATGTGCTCTGCGAATCCTACGACGCGGAGCAGCCTTTGGGGGTGCCTTTCCAGATTGGCGAGTCCTGCCAGAGGTCCAACGCCCAGGCCGCCTTGGTCCTCGGTCCGCCGCGCGAAGCCCGGCTGGCCGCGCGGGAGGGCGAGTTCGCGCACGCCGTGCGGCATATCCTCGACAGTTTCGGCCTGGCCGCGGGCTGGATCCCGTTCACCGAGACCACCACCACCAGGCCCTTCCTGGCCGCGCATCTGGACTTCAAGGTGTTCCTCAAGAGATGAACCCCGGCCTGACGCTGGCCCTCGCCGCGTTGGTGGCCGGCTTCGCGACGTACTGGTTCTTCGTGTTCCGGCGGCTGCTGCCTCTGGACCGGGAACTGCGCGCGGTCCGGGAGCGGGCCGGGGACCTGCGGCGCTTCGCCCTGGAGGTGCTGGAGCTGCATCTTTCCACCGGTACCGCGCCGCATGCGCTCAACGAGATGGGGCAGCGCTGCGTGGTCTGCCTGCATCAGCGCCTGCCGGAGCTCGCCTTGTGCTGGGTCCGCCGCGCCGGCGGCACCGACGAAGGGATCATGGTCGCGGCGCGGGGCCGGGTCTGGTCCGAACTGGGCCAGGACGCTTGGGACTTCGGCTCCGCCCTCTTGCGCCAAGCTTCGGAGGAGGGGGGGCTGACCAAGCCCATCACCGGCGCCGGCGCCGGCGGTAAGGAATTCCGTCCCGCCGGCACCTGCGGAACCTCCGATACCGCAGGCGCCCGGGGCTCCGAGACCGACCCCCTGCTGCGCCTGCTGGCGGACCACGGCTTCTGCGTCCTGCGCCTGATCCCCTGGGGGCGGTCGGGGAGCTCCGAAGGCCTGCTGGTCGCCGCGGACCGCGACCCCCGGGGCGCGGGGCTGCAGGCGGCCGAGCCGTTCCTCGACATCGTGCGGCGCCTGGCCACGTCCTTGGCCGAGATCGTCGACGGCCTGGTGCGGCTCTCCCAGGCCAGCGAGCGCCTCCAGGGCGGACTGACCTCGGCCATCGAGGAGCTCACTCATACCCACACCAGGCTCATCGAGAAGGCCCGCGAGGTGCGCACCCTCCATGACGTGGCCGAGGCTTTGATCTCGCGGGGGGCCAAGACGGAGTCCCTCGGCGCCATCGTCTCCATCGTGGCCAAGTACCTGCAGGCGGACCTGGTGGCCTTCCTGCTCTTCGACGAGGAGACCCAGGAGCTGGTCACCCAGGCGGGGGCCTACGGCCTGGAGGGGGAAGAGCAGTTCTACCGCATGCCGCTGTCCCGCGACGACGCCTCCTCGGTGCGGGTCTACCGGACCCGCCGGCCCTTCCTGACCGGCGACGCGCAGAGCGACCCCAACGTCATCGCCCACTACGCCAAGCTCTGGAAGGTGCATTCCCTGATGGTCATCCCCCTGCTGGTGGAGGAGCGCTGCATCGGGGTCATGCGCGTGGGCAGCTTCCAGAAGGACTATTTCAGCGGCGAGCAGGTCGAGATGATGACCATCATCGCCGAAGAGGCCGCGGTCATCGTGGAAACGGCCATCCTGAACCGCAAGCTCTCCCAGGTGGCGGAGCAATTGGCCAATCTCAACCGCATGAAGAGCGATTTCGTCTCCACGGTCAGCCATGAGTTCAAGACGCCGCTGACCTCGCTGTCGGGCTTCCTGGACGTGCTGCTCAGCGGGGAGGCCGGGCCCCTGAGCGCGCAGCAGCAGGAGTTCCTGAGGATCTCCGAGGCGCAGGTCAAGCGCCTGGCCAGCCTCGTCTCGGACCTGCTGGACTGCTCGCGCCTGGAAGCCAACATGGAGATGGCGAAGGCCGCGGTGGCCTTGGAGGCCGTGGTCCGCGCCAGCGTCGCCAACCACAGCCTCCGGGCGGGGGAAGCGGGCAAGACCATCACGGTGGAGGCCTCCGCGCCGGTCCCCGAGGTCGTGGGCGACGCCAAATGGCTGGGCCTGGCCGTGGACAACCTGATCTCCAACGCGGTCAAATTCACCCGGCCGGGGGGGCGCGTGGCCGTGAGCCTCTCGCGCCAGGGCGAGACCGTGGAGGTCTGCGTGGCCGACGACGGCATCGGCATCCACCCGGACGACCAAAGCCGGATCTTCGAGAAGTTCTTCCGGGCCCGCAACCGCTCCGAGATATCGACTCCCGGCACGGGGCTGGGGCTGACCATCGCCAAGGAGGTGGTCTCCCGGCACGGCGGGCGCATCTGGTTCCAGTCGGAGCCGGGCAAGGGGACGCGCTTCTGCTTCGCCTTGCCGCTGCAGCCGGCGGCCGCAGGGGCCGGGGATTGAGGCGCCCCTGAGGCGCCCGCCGTCCCGCTGAGAGCCTGCCCGGAACCTCACTTTCTCCCCTCCGCCGCGCCGACTGCATTGGTCTTGAGCAGCCGCCGAGTGTAACAAAAATCACATTGACAGATTTGATAAAGGGGGTTACCCTAACCCCTATATTAGTCTTATGGACTCCTAATTGGTCAGATAGGAGAGTCTCGAAATTCGGGAAGAAGGAACCGGAATTCCGAAGCTCAGGGATTCCGGTAAGGGGACCTGCCTTGGCCGTAACTGGACGGCCTGAGCAATGCCCAGCCATACGCCGAGAAATTTTTTTCGAGAGTTACACTCGATACTTATTGTCGTCTTCCTAACGCTGCTGCCCTGCTCTGCCGCAGCCGCGGGCGCGGGCACCAGCGCGGCGACCTTCCTGGAGCTGGGCTACGGGGCCAGGCCCTTCGGCCTGGGCGAGGCCTTCGCGGCCGTGGCCGACGACGTGGCCGCCCTGCACTAAAACCCGGCGGGCCTGGCCTTGCCCGCCTCGGCCGCCTTGTCCACCGGCGGCAAGAACGAGCTGCTCTTCTCCCAGGCCATGCAGGTCCAGGGCGTGTCCTTGAGCCAGGTCGGCTTCGTCAGGCGGCCCTTCGGCTTGAGCGTGACCAGCCTCAACGTGGGCGGCATGGAGCGGCGCACCTCCGAGACCGACAACCCGGAGGGAACCTATAGCGCCTCGGACCTGGCCTTGGCCGCGAGCTACGGCCGGGTGGTCGGCGGGGTGGCTCTGGGGGCGACGGGGCGCTTGATCCGCTCCGAGATCGGCGGCACCTCGGCTATGGCTTTCGCCGCGGACCTGGGGGCGCTCAAGCGCTTCGAGGCCTACCCGGTGTCCGTGGGCGCGAGCCTGGCCAACGCGGGCACGAAGCTGCGCTACTTGAGCGAGTCCTACCCGCTGCCTCTGATCTTCAGGCTGGGCGCGGCCTTGGGCATGACGAAGCGCTTCCCGCACGCGGTGAGCCTGCAGCTCGCCTTCGCCCGGGACTCGGAGCCGGTGCTGCGCCTGGGGGGGGAGTACCTGGGCTTCGGGCCGTTCGCCCTGCGCGCGGGTTTGCGCACGACGACGCATGAGCAGAGGCAGGCGGTGATGGGCAAGGATCTGGGGAGCACGTCGTCGGGCTTGAGCGAGCTCTACGGGTTCTTCATTGGTCTGGGGGTGCGCTCGCGCTTCGGCAACCTGGACTACGCCTTGGTGCCCTACGGCGAGCTGGGGGAGGCGCACCGGATCTCCTTCTGCCTGGCGTTCGGGGGAACCAAGGCGGCGCAGGGGGCGGCGCGATGAGCGGCGGGGCTCTACCGCAGGATGGGCAGGCCGAGCATCTGGAAATGCTTGTCGAAGGTCGCCGTGGAGGTATGGGCCAACCGGGTGGTCAGCACGACGAAGGAGATGCAGTCGCACAGCGAGAGCTCCTTGTCCTGGGCGAAACGCAGGAAGACCTCGAGGGACTCCTGCCGGGCGGAGCCGTCAAGCTCCGCCGTGTGCAGGGCCGGCACCACCTGCCGGATGAATTCCTGGGCCCGGTCGTAGCCCGATCTCCGGCGCAGCAAGGTGACGGTCTCGCCAATGACCTCCCAGGTGGTCCAGAAAGCGGTCTGCCGGCGCTCGGATTGCTCCAGCCACGCCACGGCCTGCGCGTGGTGGGCGTCACGGGCTTCGAGGCAGGCGAAGAAGAAGGAGGTGTCGCAGAAGACGCGGCGGGGCCACGAGTTCATGCTTCAGTAGACGTGCCGGTCGGTGTCCTCGGAGACGCGGCCGGAGGCCGGGCCTCTGCGGGGGGCGGCCTGGGCGAGCTTGAGCAGGCGCTGCGCGGCCAGGCCTTTGCGGGCCACCTGGGGCGGGGCCTGGAGCTCCGCGACGGGGCGGTCGCGCCGGAAGATGTGGAACACGCGGTCGGGGTGGAGCTCCAGCTCGTGGATGAGTCCGGGCAGGAGGCGCCGGGCCTGGGTGAGGCTCAGGCGGGAGTGGGGCGGGGTGGATTCGTTCATTCTGTACATATTGTACAAGATGTTCATCGTCTCCTCAAGGGCGGGTCTTGCCAGCCATGGCGGGCCCTCGCTCTGGACCGGCGTTGCGTGGCCGGCGCGCCGCGGCTAATGGACGCGGCCGGGCATGTCATGGAATCGGATGTCCTGCATCGGATAGTGTCGGCGGTTCAGCGTAAAAAGGACCGCGCGATGTACGCGCGCCGCCGCCGCCACCAGCGCGTCGCCGAGCTCGATGCCGTGGCTGCGGTGATACGCCGCCAGATAGCGGCCGGCCTGTTCCGCGACCTCGTCGTTGATGGGAAGGCCGAGGCACGCGGCGAAGAAGCCCTCCGCCGCCTTCTCCTCGCCGGGCCTCAGGCCGTGATAGATCTCGGCCTTGGCCACGGGGGTGTAGGCCAGCAGCCGGCCCGCCCCGCGCTGGGCGCGGAGCTGCTCGACCAGGACGGCATTGCCGCGCAGGACCTCGATGATGACGTCGGAGTCGAGCAGGAGCTCAGGCATGTCCGCGGTAGAGCCTGGAAATCCGGCCGCCGCGGCGCAAGCCGCGGACATAGGCTTGCGCGGGGGGGAGGTCCTCGCGGTCCTTCCAGAGGCCGGCGGCTTGGCGCAGAGCCTTCTCGAAATCCGCCTCTTGGCCTTTGTAGATCCGGGCGATGGCCCGGCGGATCAGCTCGGAGACGGACAGGCGCTCCTGGCGGCTCAAGGCGCCCAGCAGGCGCCACTGCTCCATGGGGAGATAGATCTGGGAGCGCTTCATCATGATGTATAGCATACATCGCCTCCTTGGTTTTGGCAAGGGCGACTGCGGCGGCGGAATCGGAGCCCGAGCCATGACCAGTCCATGCAATCTATACGAGCCGGGCCGGAAAAAGTTCCCTAGAGGATCGAGGCGGGGGGCGGGGGCGGGGCGATGAACGGGTTCGGAGATCTTTTACTCGACCATGGAGACGCGCAGCAAAGACTCCGTCTTCTTATGAATCGCGCGATCGGCCGTGATAAGGTAGGCGCCCAGTTGCTCGGCCAGGGCGACATAAAGGCAATCGTAGAACGAGAGACCGGTGCGGAAGGTGAGCTGGATGGTTCTGTGGAGCGACTCCTCGGTCGGCGTGAAAATCTCCACTCCCGTGTCCAGCAAGGAACGGACGGCTTCTTGGACGGCGGCCTCCCCGAATTCCCTCTTGAATCTCAGGGCATTGGCCACTTCATAGAGCAGCAGGTCCGGGGCCGCCAGCACGATCTTGCCGGCCAGGAATTCGTCGCTCAGGGCGACAGCCTGCGCGGTTCCGCTTTCCTCGACGAACCACTTGAGCGCGACGGATGCGTCGAGGACGTGGATACCTTCTGCCTGGCGTTCGGAAAGAGGTAAGATTCTCCCATGACCGGCGGCGATGCCCGGGGGCGATGGCTACTGGCCGCGGGCTTGTTCTTGGCCGCCCTCGCGGTCCGGGCCCTGCCTTATTCCCGGGTCTTCCACGACGGGCGCGTCTTCCTCTTCGCCAACGACTCCTGGTGCGAGCTGCGGCGCACCGAGTTCGCCATGCGCAACGGCTTGGCCCTGCCGGAGCCTGATCCCTATCTGGCTTTCCCGGAGGGCGGCCGCGGCCACTGGGGGCCGCTGTTGGCCAAGGGCGCGGCCCTCTCCGCGATGGTCCTGGGCGTGGACGCCCGGGACCGGGCCTCTTTGGAGCGGTACTGCGCCTGGCTGGCGGCGGTGCTGGGCGCGCTCTGCGTCCTGGCGGCCCTGGGCCTGGGCTGGTCCCTGCTGGGCGCCGAGGGGGCGGTCTGGTGCGCGGCCATCCTGGCCGTCCTGCCCGGGCACGTCAACTACACGATGCTGGGCAATTTCGACCAGCACGTGCTGGAGTCCTTGCTCTTCGGTCTGGCCAGCCTGCTCGTGCTGGCCCTTCTGCGAGCCGGCGACGGGTCCTGTCGGCCCGGTATCCCGCCGGCGGCATCGCCCCGCTCCGCGGGGCTGCTGGCGCCGGCGGGAAGCCCTCCGGGCCGCCACCCGTCGCTGCTCCTCGCCGCCGGAGCCGCGCTGTGGCTTCTGACCTTGGTCACGCCCGGCCTGACCCCCGTCTATGCCGGCATCCTCTGGCTGGTGTGCGCGGTCCATGTCGTCCTCGGCGGAGCCGCCCTCTGGCCGGTCTTCGCTCTGCCCGCGGTCCTGCTTCTGGCCAGCGCCGGCTCCAGCCTGGGGGCTGAGGGAGAGGTCCAGCGCATGGCCGCGGTCCCGCGCTGGCTCATGTTCGAGCAGTACTCCTTCTTCCAGCCGCTCCTGATGGCTTTCTTCGCCGCGGCCCTGAAGCTCGCCGAGCAAATGCGCGCAGCCAAGTCCGGCGGGGCCGGCGCCGCTGAAGGCGCCTCCATGGGACTGCCGTCCGCGGCCAAGCTCTGCGCTCTGGCCTTGGTATCCGGGGCTCTGGCCGCGCTCCTGGCTTGGCCCGTCTGCGCCGGAGCCGCGCGGGTGCTGTTCAAGGGCCAGCCCTGGCTCAAGTACATCTCCGAGTACCAGCCCCTCTTCTTCCCCGGGCTGGAGGGCGGTTTCCGTCCCAAGTACGCGTTCCAGAGTTGCACCTACCTGCTGGCCGTCTTCCCCGTGCTGTGGGCCTGGGTCTGCTGGCGCAAAAAGGACGCCTTTCTCTGGGTCTGGCCGTCCGTCCTCTACCTATTGGCCATGGTGCAGCTGCGCTACATCTATGTCTTCTCATATGCAATGGCCTTGGTCCTGGCCGCGGCCTGGCTCAAGGCCAAGGCCGAGTTCCCCAAGTTCCGGGCCGCCGCGCTCTTGGTCCTGGCCTTGGCCTTCATCCCGTCCGGCCGCTGGCTGTGGTCTCTGTCCCAAGCCAGTCCGTACCGCTACCTCTCGTTGACGGACGATGAGTACACCGCGATGGAGGCCCTGGGCCGCGAGACCCCGCCCACCTCCGGCTACCTGGAGGCGGGCCAGAAGCCCGAGTACGGGGTGCTGGCGCCCTGGAGCCTGGGCCATGCCTTGGTCTATCTCGCCCGCCGGCCGGTCGTGGCCGACCCCTTCGGCCACGGCGTGGAGCAAGAGGCGGCGTTCTACTCGGCCCGGACCGCGGACGAGGCTCTGGCCGTCCTGCGCAAGAACCGCGTACGCTACGTGCTGGGCCAGGACGTGAGCGGAGAGGGCATCCGGCAGGTCTACTCCGACTATCTCGGGCTGCCCCCGGATCATCCCCTCAGGCAGGGCCGCATGGAGGAGCTCTTCCAGATGCGGCGCTTGGCCGGCCTGCCTGGGCCGGGGCTGAAAGGCAAGCCGGACTGGAGGTTCACGCCGGTCTACCGGTCCCCGGAAGGCCAGAGCGTCTGGTTCGAGTTCACGGACGCAAGGTCCGCCCCGCTAGGCAAGGCGGCTGCGGCGGCCGAGCCCTCGGTCCCGCTGCCCGCGGCTTCGAAGCCCGCGTCCCTTCCCGCAGCGAAGCCCGCGCACCCCGCTCCCCCTCCGGCGAGAGGAGAACGGCCTGCGCCTTCGGGGACGGCGCTTCCCAGCGCGCCGTCGCCTCCGCCCGTCGCAGCCGCGAAGCCCGCGTTCGCTCCGCCGGCCAAGGAACCGGCCAAGCCCGCTGCTCCTGTCGCGGCAGCAAAGCCAGCCCCCCCTGCTCCACCGCCTGCCCCGCCGACGGAAGCCGGCGTCATCGCCCGGATCGGCGAGAAGGGCCTCATCACCGAGCAGGACCTGACGGACTTCACCGCGACGGAGAACTGCTACGGCCCGGACGCCTTGAGCAGCCGCAAGGCGGGCCTCATGCGCAGCCTCGAGTCCGACATCATGGAGGATGTGCTGCGGCGGGAGGCGCGCGTCGAGCTCTCGGCCGAGGACTATTCCCGGGAGGTCCAGCGCGTTGACGAAGGCACCCGCGCGCCGGACATCCTCGCCTGCATCAAGAAGCACTTCGGTTGGGATCCGGGCTCCGGCTGGCCGGGGGACGCGGGCCGCCGGCGCTACGAGCGGATATTCCTGCGCAAGAGCCTGGTGCCCCCGCCCTTCCATAAGTTCGTGACCTTCGACCGCAAGGTGCAGGGCGAGGCCTACCGCAAGCGCGACGCCATCCTCGCGCGAGCCCGGCAGGGCGCGGCGTTCGCGGACCTGGCCAAGGAATTCCAGGTCGAGTACGCGACCCGGACCTACAGCCTGACCGAGCCCAAGGAGGCCTCGTCCTCCGGGTCTCCCGGGGGGCCGCCCGGCTCGCGCTGGTCGCCTTTCGAGGCGCAGTTCATCACGGACAACCTCAAGGGCCTCGCTCCAGGCGCGATGAAGCCCGAGCCCATGGACGTGGGCGAGATCACCTTCGTCAAGCTCCTCGAGGTCGCCGGGGACAAGTACCGCTTCGAGACCCTGCGCATCTCCAAGAAGACCATCCCCGACTATCTCAACGGCATCCCCAAGCTGCGCTGCGTCGTCTACGACCCAGGGCTCAAGTCCTGGCTGCAATCCATCCACGGCAACCCCATGCTCGGGGCCTGCTCCGTGGAGTAGCGCCGCTCGGCAAAATCCTGCGTTTTTGAAAAAATAACGCTGAAAAAATAAGCGTTATCAACATCGCGCGCGCGATGCGAATAGCGCTTATAGATACAGGATAATTTTTTCAAAAACGGAGGGAGACCGACTCATTATTGACCGCTCGATTCCTCTTATCCCACCCTTCGCGGAAAACTGTCGGGATATGAACGAGCGCCTAGCGGTCGTCAGCCGGGCGCCACCGGCCGGAGCGCAGCGCAGGCCGCGGTCTTCCCCCCGAGCGGTCACGGCCGGCGGCAGAAGAAGAGCGTCTCCTCCTCGTTGAGACCGTAGCGGGAGCACGCCTGCGGCCCGCAGAGCTCCAGCGCGGTACGGGCCGAGACCGAGAAGCCCGCCGCCCCCAGGCGCTGCGCGTAGTCCGAGGCGTAGATGCGCGCGTGGTCGTCCTGACCGAAGAGCCTTTCCCGCTCCCGCGGGGAGGAGATCGCGGGGTCTTCCCGAGTCTCCTTCAAGACCTTGGAGACGGGGACCTGGAGGATGGCCCAGCCGCCGGGCTTGAGCACGCGCAGGAGTTCGGCCATGGCCTTGCGGTCGTCGGGCACGTGCTCCAGGACGTGGTCGCAGATGAGCGCGTCGAAATCCGCGTCGGGGAAAGGCAGGCGCGCCACGTCTGCGGCCAGGTCGCCTGGGGCCGGGTCCAGGTCCGCGCCCACATAATCGAGGTTGGGCCGGGCCCGCAATATCTTGCGGAGCATCCTCTCCGGGGCCAGGTGCAGCAGGCGCAGGCGCTGCGAGAAGGCGCCGGTCTTCTCGCGCAGGAACCAGAACACGAGCCGCTCGCGGTCCTCGCAGGCGCAATAAGGGCAGCCGGCCTCGTCGCGACGCATGCCGCCGACCACGTGCAGCTCGCGCAAGACCGGCAAGTCGCGGCGCGCCGGCCGGAAACGGCGCGCCTGCCTGCCGCACAGCAGGCACTCGCGGCCGGCGCCGCGATAGAGCGGCCAGGTCAGCTTGGTCCAGGCCAGGCCCAGGACGAAGACGGCCCTCTTGGGGAGGAGCCGCTTAAGGGCTTCTCTGAGCGCTCTCACGGGCGGCGGCCAAGCCTTTGCAGAAGTAGCGGGCGTAGACCGCAAGGAAGAGATAGTGGAAAGCCAGCCGCTTCTCGAAGAACTTGGCGGCCCGCAGCCAGAACGGCATGGCGGCGTCGTTGAAAAGGACGCGAAGCGCCAGGCCCTGCAGCCGGCGCAGCCAGGACCTGTCCTCCAGTTCCGGGTGCAGGCGGTAGTAGGTCGCGGCCGAGGCGCCGGTCAGCTCGGCGCGCCGGCAGTAGCCGTCCAGCGTCACCGGGTGAAGGTGCAGCGCCCGGGCCCGCGGGTTGAAGGCGATGCGCAGGCCGCGCCGCTCGAGGCGATAGCCGAACTCGAGGTCCTCCAGGACCGGATAGGGGAAGCGCTCGTCGAACCTGTCGTCGCGGAGGAACGCCTTCTTGACGGAGATGTTGCTGGTGTAGAAGCGCTTGTGGCCGGCCATATCCCCCTGCCGTAAGCCGCGATAATCGAATTGGATGCCGCTGTCCTCCAGCCAGCGCATGAAAGGCGTGATCTCCAACTCCGTAGACCAGGCGGTGCGGCCCAGCACCGCGGTTTCCGGCTCGGGGAAGCGCTCGTCGTGCCAGCGCAGATGCTCCTGCAGGAAGTCCCGGGAAGCGGGGATGATGTCGTCTCCCAGCATGAGTATGATCCGGCCCGTTGCCTCGCCCAGCCCCCAGTTCCGCGCCGCGGCCGGGCCGCGGTTGGGCTGGGCGTGGTACCTCAGCGGCCAGGGGTAGCCGGGCCGCAGGCCCGCGATGAGCTCCGCGGTCCCGTCGCTGGAGCCGTCGTCGCTGACCAGGACCTCGCAGCCGCCGAAGGCGCCGGAGGCGGCCGGGACCCTCTGCTCGGCCAAGGCCGACAGGCAGCGCGCCAGGAGCTCCTTGCGGTCGCGGGTGGCGATGAGGACGGAGAGTGCCGGGTTCATCTCTGCAGCCGCAGGCGCAGAGCCTGGAGGCCGGCCCGGGCTTCCGCGTAGTCGCCCTTGAGCTCCAGGGCCTTCTCGTAGTTGGCCGAAGACTGGCGGAACAAGGCCAGCGCCCCGGCCCGGTCGCCTTCCGCGTAGATGAACTCGCCTTTCTGCTTCATGGCCAAGGCCAGGTTGTAATAGAGCTTGTAGAGGTGGGGCTCCGCCGCCGGCTCCGGCGCGAGGGCCAGAGCCTTCTCGAAGGCGTTTATGGCGCCGTCGAGGCGCCTCTGCTTGGCGAACACGATGCCGAGGTTGACCCAGGCGTCGAGGCTCTGCGGGTCGCGCTTGAGCGCCTCCTGCAGCGCCGCCTCGGCCGCGGGCAGGTCGCCCAGGCGCATGTAGGCTATGCCCAGGTTGCTGTAAGGCAGGGGCGCCCGGACCGCGGGGTTCTCGCCGCCGAGGAGGGGCTTGAGGCTCAAGGCCGCGAGGTTGAGGTCTCGCGCCTCAGCGAAGCGCCCCTGCTCCAGCCTGACCTGGCCCGCGTTGACCATGCCGCGCACCGAGCGCGGGGAGGTCTCCAGGATGCTCACGAACAAGGTCTCGTCGCTCCGCCAAGCCCGGTTGCGGCGGATGCAGAGGCCCGCCCATACGGCCAACAGGAGGACGAGCAGGACCGTTCCGGCGCGGCGGCCGAGGTTCTGGAGCGCGAGGGCGGCCAGCAGGCAGAAGCCGACCGAGGGCAGGTAGGCGAAGCGCTCGGCCATGATCGCGCCGATGGGGATGGGGATGTTGGAGACCAGCAGGAATGCGGCCAGGAAGAAGCCGGCCGCGAAGCCCGCCTGCGGCTGGCGCCGGGACCAGCGCCACAGCCCCCAGCCGGCCGCGGCCAGGAGCAGGATGGCGGCCAGGTTGCGCGGGGCCAGGGGCCCGAGCACCGGGATGCTGTCGAAGGCGTAGTCCGCGGAGAGCGGCCAGGGCACGACGAGCAGAAGGACGTAGCGCCACGTCACGTAGAGGGCGTTGGACACGCGCGTGAACAAGGGGGAGTTGCCCAAGGGGTTGTCCAGGGGATTGACGCCCCCGGCGCCGGGCAGCCATTTGCCGATGAGCTGGTCGCGCAGGAGCATGTAGCCGGCCAGGACCGCGGCGAATAGCAAGGCGTCGCGCACCAGGCGCCGCCAGTCGATCTTCCGCCAGCCCTGGCGCAGAGCATAGACCGGGAGCAAGAACAGGAAGGAGACCGCGCTCTCCTTGGCCAGCAGGCCCAGGCCGAAGCAGGCCAGCGCCCAGGGCAGAGCGCCCGCGCCGTAGGCCCAGCAGCACAGCAGCATGAAGAGCGCGGCCAGCAGGTCCGCGCGGCCCACGATGGGGTTGAGGACCTCGGTGTGTATGGGGTGCAAGGCGAAGAGCAGTCCCGCGGCCAGAGGCGCGCCTGCGGTCCAACCCGCCGCGGCCGCGACGCGCACGACCAAGGCGGAGTTTGCCGCGTGCAGAAGCAGGTCGTTGACCCGGAAGGGCGCGGCGCGGGGGCCGTGCCAGCGCCAATCCAAGGCGAAGCTGGCCGCGGTCAGCGGCCGCCAGCCGCGGTCGTCCTTGTCCGGGAACCAGCACGGGCCGGTCCAGATGGCGGCCCACTGCTGGGCGGTCACCTTGGGGTTCTCCACAATCACGCGGCGGTCGTCGAAGGAGAAGCCGTTGGGCAAGGAGTTGGCGAAGCCCGCCGCCACCGCGGCCGCGAGCAAGGCGGGCTCAAGCCAGCGGCGCATGCCCGCTCCAGAGGCCGAGGCGGGCTATGCCGCGGCCGTAATAGAGGACGCCGCAGAGCAGGCCGGCGCCCAAGGCCGCGCCCGCTCCGGCCAGCCCCCAGCGCGGGATGGCCAGCAGCCCAACGACGAGCTGGACCGCGGCGGTCAGGAAGCCGCCTTGCATCGCGATCCGGACTCCGTCCGAATCCCGGGCGGCCAGGACCTGCCCGAGGAGCTCCTTGGCCGCGAACAGCGCGGCGCCGGCCGAAAACAGCGCCAGCCAGTCCCAGCGCACGGGATAGGCGGGCCCGAAGAGCGCGAGGAACAGCGCGCCCGAGGCCAGGAAAGCGGGCAGGCAGAGCGCCAAGGCCCACGGCGCGGCGCGGCGCAGCATGGCCCAGGCCCAAGCCTGCGCCTCGTCTCCGCAGGCCGCCGGGAACAGCACCGTGGACAGTATCCCGCAGAGGGCCATGGCCACCATGACCGTGCCGGTGTAATAGGCGCCGAAGAGGCCTACCTCATCGCCGGTGTGGAAGTAGTTGAGGAGCAGTCTTCCGGTCGCGAGTATGAGGACCGAGGAGACCGTCCACAATGTGGCCAACTGGCCGTACTCGAGCAGAGGCCGACAGGAGGCGGCGGAGGGCGGCGCCAGCGCGAGGCGCGGCCAAGCCCGGATGCAGAACAGGGCGCCCAGGATGAAGGCCAGGCTCAGAGCCAGCATGACCGAGCCGTAGCTCGGCCGGGCCGCCAGAAAGGCCAGGGCCAAAGCCAAAGCCGCGACCTGGTAGAGGGCTTCGGCCAAGCCCCGGTTCTTGAAGTCCGAGTGCCCCACGAGCACGCTGCCGCACAGGATGAAGAGCCCCAGAGTCGAGCTGCGGAGCATGGCCCAGAAGACGAGGCCGGCAGGCATGCGCAGGCCGGCGGCCGCGAAATGGCCCAGCAGGCAGACCAGCAGCCAGAGCGCGGCCGAGAGCAAGCCGAAGAGGGTGAACGCGGCGGACACGGCCTCGCCTTGCTTCTCCGGCTCCGGGGAGTCGGCCAGGCGCTTGACCAAAGTGGCGGGGATGCCCAATGTGGCGATGAGGGCCAGGATGTCCGAGACCGCTATGGCCAGGTGCACATTGCCGTACTGGGCGGGGCCCAGCCCGCGGCCCGCCGCCACATGCAGGGCCAGGCTGGCCAGGCGCGCCGCGGAGAAGCCGGCCGCGGTCCAGGCCAGGCCGCCGAGGAGCAGCCCATGCCGCGAAGGAGGCTGTTCTATGGAATCAACAAATATGTTATTCAAATATGTTATTGATGTTACCAAGTTCTATATAGACGGGAGAATAGTGCAGAGAGCGTGCAGACGGATCCTCTTCGTGATCCCGACCTTGGGCGGCGGGGGGGCCGAGCAGATCTTGATCCGCTGGCTGGACCATTGGAAGGCCCATCCGCTCCGGAAGGGCATGGAGCCCGTGGTGGTCTTCTCCATCGGCAAGGCGGGCCCCTATGTGGAGGACCTGGACCCGGCCATACCGACTTATGAGCTGGGCCAGAACCCGGAGTCCGCCCTGCCCGCGGACATCCTGGCCGCGGCTTGGTCCCTGTCCCGCATCTACCACCGCCTCAAGCCCGACCTGGTGGTCAGCCTCATCGCGCACGCCAACATCATGGCTTTGCTGGCCGCCCGGCTTTTCCGGCCTTCCACCCCGGTCGTGATCTGCGAGCACACGCATCTGAGCACCAACATCCGGGATTTCTTCCCGTGGGCCCATCCTTTGCTGAGGGCGCTGATCCGGCGGCTCTATCCCTCGGCGCGCCGCGTGGTGGCCGTGTCCCAGGGCGTCAAGTCGGACCTGGTCGAGAGCTTCGGCCTGGACCCGGCACGGGTCAGCGTGGTCTACAATCCCGTGGACACCGAGGAGGTGCGGCGCCACGCCCGGCCCGACCTCGCGCCGGGCCGCGCCCCGACGATACTGGGCCTGGGCCGGATGTTCAAGCAGAAGGGGTTCCGCCACCTCATCGCGGCTTTGGCTTTGGTGCGCCGCGAGGTCGACGCCCGGCTCACCTTGGTCGGAGACGGCCCCTTGCGCGCGGAGCTCGAGGCGCAGGCCGCGCGCATGGGCCTGGGCGGCGTGGTGCGCTTCACCGGCTACCAGAAGAACCCTCTGCCCTTTCTGGCCGAGGCCTCGGTCTTCGCCTTGCCCTCGATCTACGAGGGCTTCGGCATCGTCCTGCTCGAGGCCATGGCCGCCGGGGTCCCGGTGGTGGCCACGCGCTGCCCGTCGGGGCCGGATGAGATCATCGAAGACGGCAGCAGCGGGCTGCTGGTGCCGGTGCGCGACGAGCGGGCCATGGCCGACGCCATCCTGCGCGTGCTGCGCGAGCCGGACCTGCGCCAACGACTATCCGAGGGGGGGATGCGCCGGGCCGAGGATTTCAGCATGTCCGCGCACATGGCCGGCTACGAGCGCGTCTTTTCCGAGGTCATGGCCCCGTGAGCCGGGTCTGCGCCAGCGTGCTGGTCCGCAACGGGCGCGACGTGGTGGAGCCGTGCCTGGAGAGCCTCCTCCGGCAGAAGCTTCCGGGCGGCAGCGTCGAGATCGTGGCGCTGGACAACGGCTCAGAGGACGGCTCCGGGGCGTTTCTGCGCAAGCTGCAGAAGCGCTGGCCCCGGCTCATCGTGAAGTCGAGCCCGGCCAACATGGGCTTTGCTCCCGGGCACAACGCGGTGCTCAAAGAGAACGCCCAACGCTATGACTATTTCCTGCTCGTCAACCAGGACGCGCGCCTTGAGGGCGAGGACTGCCTGGCCCGCCTCGTTGAAGCGGCGCGGAAACTGGGCGATGAGGCCTTGATCCAGCCCTTGGTGCTCGACCTCTCGGGCCGGCCGGTCTCGGCCGGCCTGGAGCTGGCCTACACCGGGGCCGCGGCCCCGACTTTGGAGCCGGTGCAAAGCGGCGGCAGCGCGCCCGTGGAGATCGCGGCCGTTCACGCGGTGGTCCTGCTCATCAGCCGCAGGGCGCTGGACAAAGTCGGATTTTTGGAGGACTCGTATTTCGCCTACCATGAGGACGTGGAATATTCTCTGCGCGCCAGACTGCACGGGGTGAGGTCGTGGTGCGTGCCGTCTGCGCGGGCCTTCCACGACCAGCTTCCCGAGCGGTTCCGGAAGAATTTTTTCGCGCAGTATCTGATGGAGCGCAACCGCTACCGCTACCTGCTGAGCTACTTCAGCTGGCCGCTTTTGCTGGCGCTCTTGCCCGCTTTGCTCGTTCAGGAAGCGGCCATGCTGGCCTGGTTCGGGCTGTGCGGGAATCTGGCCGGAAAATCGCGCGGCTGGAAAGAGACGGCCTTGGACTGGGACCGGATCATGGCCCTGCGCCGGGCGGGCCGGGAGCTTCTGCGAGTCTCCGCGTTCCGACGGGATTTCTACCTCGCCCACGGCTCCGGCGTGGGCGCGCGCCGCATCCTTGCCGACCCGGGTTATCCGCTCTGGGCCAAGGCCGGGACCCTGTTGGTCTCAGGCTTCCTGCGCCTCTACGGCGGCGTGTACAAGCTGCTGGTTTTGGCCGCCTGCCGTTAGCTCCCTACCCGTCACTGTCGCGAGCGTCAACGCTCGCGAAACTATTTATAGTCCTATCTATAAAATACTCGCGAATGTGACAAAAATGTCATTGACAAACATAGCAGCCGGGGCTAACCTTCCGTATTGGTGTTTGTTATACCGGAATAGCCATTTTCATGCTTTGCAGACCAGCCGCGCTGCTATCGGTTATCTCCGTCGAAGCGGGGCGTCTATTTCTTGCGTTCAAACAACCCCCTGGACAAGCGCCGGTTGTTGCGGACGCTGAACCGGTTCAAGGCCCGGTCCTCGGTCGCCTCGGCGATCTTGTTGAAATCCGCGTTGCGCCTGACGAGGTCGGTCACGAAGCGCCTGTCGATCGCCGCCCATTTGGGGTCCATGGCCTCGATCTCCTCGTCGAGGCGCGCGACGGCCGCGTCGATCCTGCGGTCCAGACGCTCGACGGCCTGATGCAGTTTGTAGTCCAACTTCTGGTTCATATCGTCGATCCTGCGGTGGAGGTCCGAGACGGCGACGGTAAGCTCGCGCACTCCGATCTTGAATGTGGGGGCAGCGCTGATTTTTTTCATGGCGCAATGTTACAACATTTCGAAAGTCCGAGTGGAAGTCCGCCTCCTCTGAGGGCGGCGACTCTTGAGCTTGAAAATGTAATTCCCATAACCTCTTTTTAATGTTCTACCTCGCGGCGCGCGGTAAGAGCGTGAAAAGAGCCGCTACTGCAAGCACGATTTGTTCTCCAAGTCGCCGTCATTGCAGAAGGCGGCCCAATGGAGAACCAGAGGTGCCAGTCCTGACGTTCGGCTTGGACCTGGCTGCGGGGTTCGGGAACGGCGATTCCTCGTGCTCAGACGGGGGGCTTGGAGGACTCCAGCCGCTGGATGCGGCCTTCGTGGGCCTCCAGTTTGCCCCGTATTCAATTTTGGCCGGGAATTGAATGCCCGCGGCGGCCAGGGAACAAATCGCGTCCTCGCTCGTATATATAGGGAGGGCCATGTTATCCAGGATATCGTCGTTCGGTCTGCGCGGGGTGGAGGGTTATCCGGTGATGGTGGAGTTGGATCTGGCCAACGGCCTGCCGGGCTTCACCACGGTGGGCCTGCCCGACGCCGCGGTGCGCGAATCGCGCGACCGGGTGTGCGCGGCGGTGCGCAACTCAGGCTACCAATTCCCGCAACGCCGGATCACGGTCAACCTGGCTCCGGCCCAGTCCCGCAAGCAAGGTTCCCATTTCGACCTGCCCATCGCCTTGGCCGTGCTGGCCGCCTCCGGCCAACTCCCCGCCGGGGACTGGATGCGGAGCTTCTGCTTCGTGGGCGAGCTGGCCCTCGACGGCGGCCTGCGACCCGTGCGCGGGGTCCTGGCCATGGCGGCCAAAGCCAAGAGCCAGGGCTTCAGCGGCATCATCGCGCCTCGGGACAATGCTACCGAAGCCGCGGCCACGGGCCTGACCGCATACGGCGCCGTGACCTTGCGCGAAGTGGCTGATTTCCTGGCCGGGGCGCCGCAGGCTTCTCTGAGCGCGTCCTCAAGGGCCGCAGCTGAGGAAGCCGCAGAGACGGACTTGGATTTCAGCGACGTGCGGGGCCAGCCCTTGGCCAAACGGGCGTTGGAGATCGCGGCCGCCGGCGGGCATCACATCCTCCTGGTCGGGCCGCCGGGCGCAGGCAAGTCCATGCTGGCCCGACGGCTGCCGACGATCCTGCCGGAACTGACTCCTGAAGAAGCCCTGGAAGTCACGCGCATCCATGGCGTCTGCCAGGACCGGCACAAAGCCGGCCTCATCAGCCGGCGCCCTTTCCGCGCGCCTCATCACGGCGCTTCGCACGTGGCCTTGATCGGCGGCGGACATCTGGCTCGGCCTGGCGAGGTTTCCTTGGCCCATGGCGGAGTCCTTTTCCTGGACGAATTGGCGGAGTTCAGCCGGCTGGCTCTGGAATCCCTGCGTCAGCCCTTGGAAGATGGGAAGGTGGTGGTGGCCCGGGCTCGGGAGACGGTGGAGTACCCCGCTAGGTTCTCCTTGGTCGCCGCGTGCAACCTGTGCCCTTGCGGCTGGCGGGGGCACCCGGTGCGGCCGTGCGCATGCACGCCCTTGGCCATGGCCCGGTATCTGTCCAGGCTTTCCGGCCCGCTCCTGGACCGCATCGATATGCAGATCGAGGTCTCGCCCGTGGCTTTCGAGCAGTGGGCAGCCAGCGGCCAGATCAGCCCGGAGGAGACTTCCCGCCGCATCCTGGACCGAGTCCGGAGGGCACGGCAGGTCCAGGTCGAACGCCTCGCGTCTTCGGGTCTCAGGGTCAACGCCCACATCCCGCCCCGGGACTTGCGCCGTCACTGCGCCCTGGACGCGGCCGGGCTCGGTCTCCTTGAGGAAGCGGCCCGCAAGCTCGGTCTTTCCGCCCGCAGCTTGGACCGCGTCCTGAGGGTGGCCCGGACTATCGCGGATCTGGATGACAGCCCGGGCGTCTCCATCCGGCATCTGGGCGAGGCCATGCAATACCGGAGTCTGGAACGGCTGCGGCCATGAGGATGATTCGCTCCGGAGACGGATTTTTTGTGATAATGTTGCAGCTTTATAAGGAGGTTCCATGAAGAGTATCCTGGAGCGGATGGCGAGCGCGGCGAGGCTGTGCCTGCCTGCGGTCATGCTCTGCGCCTTGGGCGGCCGGACTGCCCTCGCGGCGCCCGCGTCGGCTGCGCCGGCGCCCTTCGATAGCGACGCGGCCGAGTGGCCGGAGACGACTTCGGCGCCAGAGGAAGCCCGAATCCCCGACTCGATGCCCGAGGATATCATCTCGACCGACGCTTTCCGGGGAAGCGGCCGGGACGCTATTTCGCGCAGCATGCCGCGGGAGGCCAGCCTATTCGAAACGTCCGCGCCGCGCCGACGGGCGCCCAAGGGCTGGAAGGAAGACGGGCAGGTCGCGGAGGCCCATGCCTCGAAAATCGTGCCTGGACCGGGCGACCTGGCCTATGGCCAGATGAAGAAGGCGGCGCCGGTACGGGTCGGAGACCTGCTCTATGTGCTGCGGCGCGATGTCCCGACCGAGGCCGACGCGGATCCCGACGCCCTCTATCTGGAGCGCATCGGCGTGGTGCGGGTGGAGTCCGTCCTGCCCAAGGGGCGGGTGAGCCTGCGCGTGCTCAAGTCCGCGACCGAAGTGTCGCCGGCCGACCTCCTGTCCCGGACGCCGCTATGATGAAGTACGTCCTATGCGTCCTGGCCTTGGCCGGCGGATACTACTACCTCAGCCGGCACGCCAGCCTGGAGGCCAGCCTGCAGTACGTCACGCAGCACAAGGGCGCCTCCTGGGCCCCGCGCGCCAACTACACCATCGGGTGGATCTATCACCAGCGCGAGGAGTACGGCAAGGCCGAGGCGGCCTTCACGCAACTGCTGACGGATTACCCGACCGGCCAGTTCGCCGCCCCGGCTCTGGTCTACCTTGAGGACTCGGCGGAGTCAGTCAAAGATTGGGACGCGGCCAAGGCGGCTTTGGACCGCTACATCGAGGAGCATCCCGACGGCGCCGAGATCAAGCTCATGCGCGAACGGCGGGAGATGCTGCACTATCATCATGGCCTCTAAAGGCCCTTTCGCCGCGCGCGTGGCGGCCGGCCTGCGCGCCCGGGGCCTGACCCTCCGCGGCCTGTGCCGCGAGGCCGGACTGGACGCCTCCTTCTTCTCCAAGGTCCTCGCCGGCAAGCGCAGCCCGCCCTCCGACGAGGCGCTGCTGCGGCGCATCGCCCAGGCCCTGGGCCTCGACGCCGTGGAGCTCATCGTGGCCGCCGGCCGCATCCCGGCCGAGTGGGGCGCCCTCTGGGAGGATGCTGAACTCTTCCGGGAGGTCCACGCTCGCGCTGCGGGGGGGGGCCAGCGGCCGGGTGACGCCGATGGGTCGGATCGCCGAGGACGGCGCAGCCGCCCGCAGGCGATGGGCCCCATCGGCGGCAGGACCCGGCCGCCGGAATCCGACGCGGAGCCGCTGCCGGAGCTTCCGCCGCGGGAGGGTCTCTCGGAGGAGCTCTTGTGAACCAGGGGCTCACCGCGGCGCAGGAGCATCTGCTGCGGCTCAACGCCGCCGCGACCATGGGGGCGGACCGCTCGCGCGGCTTCGACGCCCTCGGCGAATGGCGGCGCGCCCAGGAGATGGGGGTGAGCCTTCTGTTCCGGGACGAGCCCGGCTACCCGGAGCTGCTGCGTTCGATAACGGACGCCCCGCTGGTCCTGTACGTCTGGGGCCGGCTCGACGCCGGGCGCGACGCCCTGGCTTTCGTGGGCTCGCGCCAGCCCACGCCTTACGGCCGCCGCATGACGCGACAACTGGTCCGCGACGCGTCCGCGCGCTTCGTCATCACCAGCGGTCTGGCGCGCGGCATCGACACGGAAGCCCATCGGGCCGCGCTCGAGTCCCAAGGGACGACTTGGGCGGTGCTGGGCAGCGGGCTGGGGCGCATCTATCCGCCGGAGAACGAGGCCTTGGCCCGGGAGATCGTCGCCGGCCGCGGCTGCGTGCTCAGCGAGTTCCCCATGGACGCCGAGCCGCTGCCGGGGCATTTCCCGCGCCGCAACCGCATCGTGGCGGGCTTGTGCTGGGGGACCGTGGTCGTCGAGGGGCGCGACAAGTCCGGTTCGCTGATCACCGCGCGCCTGGCGGCGCAGCAGGGCCGGGAGGTCTTCGCCGTGCCCGGGCCGGCCGACTCGCCGCTCAGCGAGGCGCCGCTGCGGCTCATCAGCCAGGGCGCCAACATGGTCAGGTGCATGGCGGACATCTGGCCGGAGCTTCCCCCGTCGTGCCAGGAGGCTCCCGTCCGGCCGCTTGTGGCCCCGGCGCATGAAAAAATCCTACAATTGCTGGGCTCCGAAACGCGCTCCGTCGCGGAGCTCGGTGCGGAATCCGGCCTGGACATCTCCAGCCTGACCCAGACGCTTTTTGAACTGGAGCTCCAAGACTTGGTCGAAGCCGTGCCTGGACAGCGCTATGCCAAAAAAAGCAGCTAAGACACCTAAGACGGAGAAGACGGCCAAGAAAGGGACCACGCAGCCCTGCCTGGTGATCGTGGAGTCGCCGGCCAAGGAGCGGACCATCGCGCGTCTGCTCAAGGGCTCCTACGTCGTGCGCAGCTCCTTCGGCCACGTGCGGGACCTCCCGGTCAAGAAACTGGGAGTCGATCCGGAGAAGGACTTCGCCCCGCAGTATGTCGTCCTGCCCCGGGCCAAGAAGCTGCTCCCCGAGCTCCGGGAGCTGGCCGAGAGATCCCCCGCCGTCTATCTGGCCACCGACCATGACCGCGAGGGCGAGTCCATCGCCTGGCACCTAGTCGAGCTCCTGGGCCTGGAAGCCGACAAGGTCCGGCGCATCACTTTCCACGAGATCACCCCTTCCGCCATCACCGAGGCCCTGGCCGCTCCGCGGTCCATCGACAATCACCTGGTCAACGCCCAGCAGGCTCGGCGCGTCATCGACCGGCTGGTAGGCTACCTGCTCTCGCCGCTGCTGTGGGCCAAGGTCCAGAGCGGGCTCTCGGCCGGCCGGGTGCAGTCCGTGGCGGTCCGGCTCATCGCGGAGCGCGACCGCGAGATCAATGCCTTCGCCTCCGAGACCTTCTGGACGCTCGGGGCTGCTCTGGAGCTGCCCGGCAGCCCGCCCCCGTTCGAGGCCCGGCTATCTACTTGGCAGGGCGAAAAGGTGGAGACCGTGAAGACCACGGACCTGTTCGCCGAGCAGTATCGGGTCAAGACCACCACGCTCAAGACCCCCGAGCAGGTCCGGGACCTCGAGGCGGCCCTCCGGGGCGCCCCCTTCAAGGTGGTCAAGGTGGAGCGCCGGGAGCTGCGGCGCCGGCCGCCGGCGCCTTTCTCCACGAGCACTCTGCAGCAGGCCGCCTCCCAGAAGCTGGGCTTCGCGGCCGAGCGCACCATGCGCGTGGCCCAGACCCTCTACGAGGGCGTCGACCTCGGCGGCGGTGAATCCGTGGGCCTTATCACCTACATGCGCACGGATTCGTTCTTCATCTCCAAGGTGGCGGCGGCGGAAGCCGCCGCTTTCGCGCGGGAGCATTATGGGCCGGAGTTCGTCCCGGCTCAGCCGCCGACCTACCAGACCAAGGCGCGCGGCGCCCAGGAGGCGCACGAGGCCATCCGGCCGACCGGCGTGGCCCGCCGGCCCGAGGACCTCAAAGCGCACCTCAATTCGGACCAGGCCCGGCTCTATGAGCTCATCTGGAAGCGCTTCCTGTCCAGCCAGATGACCGAGGCACTCTACGACACGGTGGCTGCGGACATCGAGAGCGGCCCGGCGCTGTTTCGGTCCAGCGGCCGCACCCTCAAATTCGAGGGCTTCCTCAAGGTCCACCAGGTGCCCACTCCCGCGGAGGCGGATGCCGCCGACGAAGCCGAAGAAGGTGAGGAGGAAGGCTCCCGCCTGCCCCAACTCGCGGAGGGCGACCTTCTTCAGCTGCGCGAGCTCAAGCCGGAGGAGCATAAGAGCAGCCCGCCCCCTTGCTACAACGAGGCGAGCCTGATCAAGGCCATGGAGAAGCACGGCATCGGCCGGCCCTCCACCTACGCCCCCACCATCAAGACCATCGTCGACCGCGGCTACGTCCGGCGCGGCTTGAAGGACCGTAGGCTCCTGCCCACGGACCTGGGCTTGCTGGTGACGGAGAAGCTCAAACAGCATTTCCCGGACGTGGTCAGCCTGAGCTACACGGCCGAGGTCGAGGAGCGCCTGGACCAGATCGCCGAGGGCCACGAGACCTGGACCCGGGTGGTCGGCGACTTCTACCAGCCTTTCAACCGTGCCGTGCAGGCCGCCTCCGTCGAGATGACGGTGTCCAAGGTGGCGCCCAAGCAGTCGGACGAGAAGTGCCCCGTCTGCACCCAGCCCATGCTCATCCGCGAAAGCCGCTTCGGCAAGTATCTCTCCTGTTCCGCCTTTCCCAAGTGCAAGGGCAAGATCCAACTCGGGCCGGACGGGCAGAAGATCGTGCCCGAGAAGACCGAGGAAGTCTGCGACGTCTGCGGCAAACCCATGGTCATCCGCACGGGGCGCAAAGGCCGCTTCTTGGCCTGTTCGGGCTACCCGGCCTGCAAGAACACCTTCTCCCTCGACGCCGACGGCAAGAAGATCGAGGGCTCCCGCCCTCTGGCGACCAGCCGGAAGTGCCAGAAGTGCGGCAACTTCATGTGGCTGCGCTTGGGCAAGCGGGGCCATTTCCTGGCCTGTTCGGGCTTCCCGAAGTGCCGCAACATCAAGCCCGTGTCCAAGGAGGACGGGGAGACTCTGCGCCTCGAGGCCGAGGCCCTGCGGGCCCAGCGGACTCCTCAGGCCTGAGCACATGACCATCAACGCATTCCCTGAGGACGGTCAGTACCAGAGCGCTGCCGCGCTCTAGCACATGCCGCTGCGCAACTGGGTGCAGAGGTTCCTCATGCACCTGCGGGGCTTCCGCAATTATTCGCCCCACACATTGCGCGCCTACGGGGCCGACCTGGAGCAGTTCCGCCGGAGCCTGGGCGACCCGGAGCCCGCCGCCATAGACCGCAACGAGGTCCGGGCGTATCTGGCCCAGTTGCAGGCTCGGGGCAACCTCGGCCGCAACACCGTGCTGCGCAAGGTCTCGGCCCTGCGGGCTTTCTTCCGTTTCCTGCGCCGGGAAGGGGTCATGGACCAGGACCCCTTCTGCGCCCTGCCCCTGCCCCGCAAGGCGTCGCGGCTGCCCAAGTTCCTGACGGAGAGCGAGATCTCCGAACTGCTGGCTCAGACCGGGCCGCAGCAGCCGTCTTGCCGGGAGAGGGACCGCGCCATCCTGGAACTGCTCTACTCCAGCGGCCTGCGTCGCTCGGAACTGGCATCCCTCAACGTGGGGGACGTGGATTTCGTGTCGGGTTTCGTGCGGGTCATGGGCAAGGGCTCCCGGGAAAGGCTCGTGCCGGTGGGGCACGCGGCCCTGTCCTGCCTGCGTGAGTACCTGCGCCAGCGCGGTCCGAGCTCCGCTAAGGGCGAGAGCCCCCTCTTCCTGAACTCCCGCGGGCTGCGTCTGAGCGACGCCGGGGTGGCGTTTCTGCTCAAGGGCTGGCTGCGCCGCGCGGGCTGGCTCAAGACCGTCACCCCGCACGCTCTGCGCCACAGCTTCGCCACGCACCTGCTCAACTCCGGCTGCGACCTGCGCTCGGTGCAGGAGATGCTGGGCCACAAGAGTCTGGCCACCACGCAGATATACACCCATGTCTCTTTGGAGAAGCTCAAAGAGGTCTACAGCCGCTCTCACCCTCGGAGTTCGGCGCCGCAGGCGCCGAACTCAGAAAAAGGACAACGGCCTTGATCCCCGACAAGATCGCCCTCCTCATGGAGGAGACCGGCTGCGACCAGGGCGAGGCGGAGCTGGCCCTGGAGATGTGCGGCTACGTGGTCGAGGAAGCGGTCAAGGCTATCCCGCGGCTGCACAAGAATATCGTGGTCTTCAAAGGCAAGATCGTGCAGCCGGAGCAGAATCTCTTCGGCCTTCTGCTGGTCATCCTCGACGTGAAGTCCCGCGCGGTCCTGCGCACCCGGGCGGTGGTCTCCTACAACCCGGCGGTCTGCGCGGTGAGCCTGGAGAAGGACTGGTTCGAGTTCGAGAAGTATCTCTATGGCTGCCGGCTTTGGGAAGGCAGCCTCCCCACGGAGAGCCTGGAGATCGAGCAGGCCGTGGCCGGCCGCCTGCGCTCCGGCGCGGAGGCCGGGCTCTTCGATGCCCAGCCCACCGGCGCGGATAAGGTCCAAGCCGAGGTCGCCGGCGTGCTCAAGCAGCTGCTGCGCTCGGGAAGGCTCGAACTCCGGCTCAAGAAGGATGTCCTGGACTTGGGTCAATACCAGTCTTTGAGACCGGCCCCATCCGGTAGAGGAGAACGGCAGCCCTCCGGGGGCGGCGCGCCCAGGCGCGCCGCCGCCGCCCCCTGGCGCGCTGCCGGCGGTCCCCAGCCGGACGAACTGCTGGTCTTGAAGGTCACGTTGGAGTCCGATCCGGCCGGGATGCCCGCGGCTGAGCTGCGCGCCGGGGACCTGGTGGCGGCCACCATCGCGGATAACCGCGACATCGCCAAATACCTGGCCAAATTCTTCGGCGGGCATTCAGACCAGGGGCCGGTGCCCATCCCCGCGCCAGTCGAAGCCATCGAAGCCGCGCCGGCTCCTGCCGCGGGCGATCCGCAGGCGCTGCTGGTGCGGGTGCGCTTTTCGGCCGGGGTCTGCGGGGATGCGGAGGTCGCTTCCCAGGTCCGGCTGCGCGCTGTGCGCAAGGCGCCCGGGATGCCGGAGAAAGTCTCTTGGTGGCAGCGCTTTTTCGGGACGAACAAGGGATAACACGACCAGCACATGACCGTCAACGCATTCCCTGAGGACGGTCAGTGCCAGCGCGCTACCGCGCGCTAGGGAGGCTACATGCCAGTTCTGACTGTCATCGGCGCGCAGTGGGGGGACGAAGGCAAGGGCAAGATCGTCCACTATCTCAGCCAGGGCGCGGACTGGGTGGTGCGCTATCAGGGCGGCGACAACGCGGGCCATACCGTGGTCATCGGCGGCCAGAGCTTCGCTCTTCACCTGGTGCCCTCAGGCATCCTGTTCTCCCGTCCGCGCAACGCCATCGGAAACGGGGTGGTGGTCAATCCCGCGGCACTGCAGAAAGAGGTCCGCACGCTCGAGGGGCGGGGCATCCGCGTGAGCGGCCGGCTCTTCGTGAGCCTCCAGGCCCACGTCATCCTGCCCTACCATATCGCCTTGGACCGCGTGCGCGAGGGCGGCAGCGGCGCCATCGGCACGACCTTAAAGGGCATCGGCCCCTGCTACGAGGACAAGGTCGCGCGCCGGGGCGTGCGCGTGGCGGACTATCTGGAGCCTGAGACCTTCCGTGAGCTTCTGGGCGCGGCGCTTGACGCGCATCGGGGGGAACTCGGCCGAAAGGAAACCGAGCGCCTCAAGCGCGAGACCTCGGCCGCTTATCCGGGACTGCGGCGCTTCCTGGAGCCCTTCTGCGAGGATACGGGCCGGATCATCGCCAAGGCGCTTTCTGCCAAGCGCCGGGTGCTCATGGAGAGCGCGCAAGGGGCCATGCTCGACCTGGACCATGGGACCTACCCTTTCGTGACCTCGTCCAACCCCGTCTCCGGCGGGGCCTGCGTAGGCGCGGGCCTGCCTCCGACCGCGATTGACGCGGTGCTGGGAGTGGCCAAGGCCTACACCACGCGGGTCGGCCTGGGGCCTTTCCCGACGGAGATGCCCGAGCCTCTGGCAGGCCGCATCCGGGAGAAGGGGCGCGAGTACGGGGCCACCACGGGCCGGCCGCGGCGCATCGGCTGGCTCGACCTGCCTCAATTGCGCTCGGCAATCCGCATCAGCGGCATCGGCCGCTTGGCCTTGACCAAGCTCGACACCTTGAGCGGCACCGACCCCATCAAGGTCTGCACCGCCTACCGCTGGAAGGGAAGGCTCCTCGATGAGTTCCCGGCTTCGCGCCTGGCCCAAAAGGGGGCCAGGCCGGTCTATCGCGCCATGCCGGGTTTCTCGGGGGACCTGAGCTCCTGCCGCAGGCTCGCGGATCTGCCCGCCGCGGCGCGGCGCTACGTGCGCTGGCTGGAGCGGGAGCTGCGCTGCCCAGCGGCCATCGTCTCGGTCGGCGCGAGCCACGAGCAGACCTTCCTCCACTCGGAGGGAAGCCTCTGGGGCTGAGCCGTATCAGGCCTGGGCCCAACGCGATTCCTCGACGACGCACGCCGTGTCAAGGGCTTGGGTCTTGACAAAATCGCGGGGTCTGTTATACTGGATTTAGGCGTCAGTCGCGCCTATGATTCCGCCCGGCCTTAACTAGCTATCTTCGGGATAGAGGGGTAAGATAGTTGGTAAGGCCGGGCCTCTTTTTTGGTGGCGGAATCCGGTCGTGTCGTATCCCCGCCCGCTTTTGCTAGAATCCCACCATGAATGCGTCTTCTGTCCTCATGACGATTTTCCTCTCCGGCGCATCCACCCAGGCGCAGGCGCCGCAGACGCCGGAGACCGACCCCTTCCAGGCCGCTTCGGCCAAACTCAAGGATCAGTCGCCCGGGACGCGCCGCCAAGGCGTCAGCGAACTGGGCCGGCTGCGGCGTGCCGAGGCCGCCCCCGCCCTGGTCGGGATCCTCAAGGACCAGGATGCTTCCGTGCGCTCGGCTGCGGCCCGGGCCCTGGGCAGTCTGGGCGACCCGGCCTGCGTGCCCGCCCTGCGCGAGACCCTCCAGGACACGGACCTCGGCGCCCGCATGAGCGCCGTCCAGACTTTGGCCAAGTTCGGCGACGTCTCCGGGCTGCCGGCGGCCTATGCCGCCCTGGAGTCCAATGACACCAACGCCCGCGGGCTCGCCGCCGAGGCCGTGGGCATGGTCGCAGACGCCTTGACCGGCCTACCGGCCTTGGACAAGGCCTTCACATTGGAGACCGACCCCAACACCAAGAAGATCATCGATTTCGCGCGCGGCCAGCTGCGGGCTCGGCTGGGCCTAAAGGCGGCGCCCGCACCTGCGCCTGCGGCGCAGGCCGCGAGCCCCGCTCCGGCCCCGGCAGCCGCGGGCAAGAGCGGCAAGGTGACCCGCAAGCAGAGGGCCGGGGCTAAGAAGAAGCCGGCCGCGGCTCCGCGGGCCGCGGCCCAGCCGGCGCAGCCGAAATGAAGATCGCGGCCAAGAAGAAGGACCGGTTCCCGCGCAATTTCTGCATCGCCTTCACGCTGATCTTCCTAGCCCTGTACTGGCCGGGGATCTTGGGCATGTCGATACGGGGAGTCTTCGCCCACTCCGAGGATGTCTGGACCGACATCATGTTCCGCTGGCGCGCGGACAAGCTCCCGACGGGAGACCCGCGCATCATCCTGGCGGCCATCGACGAAGAGACGGGCCAGAAGTACGGCTTCCCTCTGCCGCGCGAGGTGCACGCGCGCCTGCTGGACAAGCTCAAGACCTACGGGGTCAAGACCGCGGCCTTCGACGTGATGTTCTTCGAGCCGCGGCCCGGAGACGCCCAACTCGAGGCTTCCACCCGGCGCTTCGGGCACGTGATCCACCTCTTCGCTTTCTCGGAGAAGGATGTGGAGGTCCCCGGTCGGGAGCGCATGCAGGTCCTTACGGTCAGCGAGCCGATCCCGGGGCTCAAGAATGCGGCGCAGTACGTGGGCTACTCCAGCGTCCAGAACGTGCTCGACCCGGACGGCCACCTGCGCAAGGCCCGGCTCTTCGACCAGCGCACCCAGGACCTGCGCGACATGAACGAGATGGCCCCCAATATGGACGCGGTGAGCATGGCCAGCCTGCTGGATATGCCGGTCTCCGAGGTGCGCGCCCGGTTCGCCGAGCCGCAGCCGCGCACTTTGTTCTTGAATTTCCGCCGGCCGGTGGAATGGCTGCGCCATGAGAAGAGGGACGAGGCCGTGCAGCGGGAGGGCAAGACCACCAACCTGCAGACGGTCTACTGCGCCTACCGCGGCATCTCGGTGCTGGACCTGCTCGACGGAGAACTCACGCCCGCGCAGAGGGAGGTGCTCAAGGGCTCCTTGGTGATCATCGGCTCCACCGCCGTGGGCTACTACGACCAGTATCCCAGCCCCTTCAGCCCTCGGGCCGCGGGCATGGAGTTCCACGCCAACAGCATCGACAACGCGCTGCACGGGGATTACCTGCGCGTCACGCCGCGCAGCACCGTCCTGGTGATCCTGCTGGTCATGATCTGGCTGCCGCTGGTGCTGCTGCGCTTTACGCCCGCGATGGGGAACTCCGTCGTGGCCGGCGTGTTCCTGGCCTGGATGGGATTCACTTACTGGCAGCTCTGCCGCGGCGTGCGCACCGATTTCGTGGCTCCGGTCGTGGGGTTGGTGCTCTCCTTCCTGGTGCAGACCGTGCGCCGGGTCCTGACCGAGAGCGCGCAGAAGAAGTTCATCCAGCACACCTTCGGCCAGTTCGTCGCGCCCGAGGTGGTGGAGAAGCTGGTGGCCGACCCCGGCTTGGTCAAGCTGGGCGGGGAGAAGCGCGAGATGACCGTGTTCTTCCTGGACATCGCGCATTTCACCACCATCTCGGAGAAGATGACGGCCGAAGCCCTGATCCAATTCCTCAACAGGTACCTCTCGGCCCTGAGCCAGGTCATCCAGGACCACAAGGGCACCGTGGACAAGTACATCGGGGACTGCATCATGGCCTTCTGGAACGCGCCCCTGGACGACCCCGACCACCGCATCAATGCCTGCCTGGCCGCGGTGAAGTGCCAGGAGACCATGGCGGAGCTCAACAAGGACCTCGACCCCGGCCTGCCCGAGATCCCCGCGGCCCGCATCGGCCTCAACGCCGGGGACATGAACGTGGGCCTGACCGGGTCGGAGAGGAAGCTGGCCTACACGGTCATCGGCGACGAGGTCAACCTGGCCTCGCGCCTGGAGGGCGCCAACAAGTTCTTCGGCTCGCGCATCATGGCCAGCGAGGCCGTCTATTCAGGCGCCAAGGATGCGGTCGAGGCCAGGGAGTTGGGGCGCGTTCTCGTCGTAGGCAAGGCCATCCCGATCCGGGTCTATGAACTGCTGGCCAAGAAGGGGCAGTTGTCTGAGCAATGGCAGAAGGCCCTCCCTTTCTACAATGCCGGTCTCGCGCATTACTACAAGAGGGAGTACGACCAGGCGTTGGTGTCATTCGAGGAGGTCGTCAAGGTCTTCCCGAAGGATGGGCCGACGGCGCACTACATCAGCACGGCCCGAGACTACGTCGCCATCCCGCCGGACCCGGGTTGGGACGGGGTCATCAAGCTGACCGCCAAATAGAGAAGCCATGGATATCTTCTGGAGACTGCTCTTCGGGCATCTGCTGGCCGACTTCACGCTCCAGACCAACTTCATCAACCGCTGGAAACGCCACAGCGCCTGGGGCATGCTGGCCCATTGCTCGCTCCATCCGCTCTGCTACGCCGCGCTGACCTTCCACTCCCTGGGGCAGGACTGGGTGGCTGTAGGACCCCTGCCGCTCAAGGGCTGGGTCTGCCTCCTGATCCTCTTCGCGGCCCATTACCTGGAGGACGAGTGGCGGGTCACGACCATCTCCAGGTTCAAGACCCCGGACAATACCCTGTACTTCTTTTGGGACCAGGTCATCCATGCGGCGCTCATCTTCGCGGTCTCGCCGCTGAACCTGGGCAGCGGCGAGTTCGGGATCCCGGAGAAGTGGCCCGTGCTCGGCTGTCTGGCCGTGCTCCTGACGCACACGACCACGGTGGCGACCTACTTCCTGGAGAAGGACCTCTACGGCAACGAATACCCCGGCTTCGACGAGAAATGCCTGGGCATAGCGGAGCGGTTGGTGCTGGGCCTGAGTTTCCTCCTGCCGCATCACGGCTGGCTCCTGGTAGCGCCGGCCTGGCTGGCGGGCATGGGCGTGCTGCGTTCACGCCGGTTGCTGGATATGTCGTGGTTCAGCTTCGGCTTCGGGGCGGTGATGAGCATCGTCTGCGGGGTCTGCGCCCGCGCCGTCTACTATTCCTGAGTCCCGGTCTGTGGGGGGGTCTTTCCCATGAAAACTGCGGTCAAGCATTCGTCCGACGTCCCCGCCATTGTGCGCGCTCCGCGCGGCCCCTTGCTTTCCTGCAAGGGTTGGCAGCAGGAGGCGGCTTTGCGCATGCTCATGAACAACCTCGACCCGGAGGTGGCGGAGCGGCCGGCCGACCTGGTGGTCTACGGCGGCCGGGGCAAGGCGGCGCGCAACTGGGCCTGCTTTCACGCCATCGTGCGGGCCCTGAGGGGCCTGGAGAACGATGAGACGCTCTTGGTCCAGTCGGGCAAGCCGGTGGCGGTGTTCCGCACGCACGATTATGCGCCGCGAGTGCTCATCGCCAACTCCAACCTGGTGGGCCGCTGGGCCACCTGGGAGGTGTTCAATGAGCTGGAGCAGAAGGGCTTGATGATGTACGGTCAGATGACGGCCGGCTCTTGGATATACATCGGCACGCAGGGCATACTCCAAGGCACCTACGAGACCTTCGCCGAGGCGGCGCGCCAGCATTTTCAGGGCAGCCTCAAGGGCCGGCTGGTGGTGACCGCGGGCCTGGGGGGCATGGGCGGGGCCCAGCCCTTGGCCGCGACCATGAACGGGGCGGCTTTCCTGGCGGTGGAGGTGGACCCGAAGCGCATCGCCATGCGCCTCAAGACCCGCTACCTCGACGTGATGGAGACGGACCTCGACGCGGCCTTGGAGAAGGTCCTCCAGGCCAAGGAGAAGGGCGAGGCTCTGTCGGTCGGGCTCTTGGGCAACGCGGCCGACATCATCCCGGAGTTGGCGCGCCGACGCATCGCAGTGGATGTGCTAACGGACCAGACTTCGGCGCATGACCCGCTGACCGGCTATATCCCGCAGGGGCTTTCCCTGGAAGAGGCGGCCAAACTGCGCGTATCCAACCCGCAGGAGCACATCCGGCGGGCTATGGAGTCCATGGCCGTGCATGTGCGCGCCATGCTGGACTTGAAGGCCCAGGGCGCGGTGACCTTCGATTATGGAAACAACATCCGCACCATGGCTTTCCAAGCCGGGGTCAAGGACGCCTACGATTTCCCGGGCTTCGTGCCGGCCTTCATCCGGCCGCTCTTCTGCGAGGGCAAGGGTCCGTTCCGCTGGGCCGCGCTCTCGGGCGAGGCGTCGGACATCCATGCCACGGACCAGGCGGTGCTGGACCTTTTCCCCAAGGATAAGGCCCTGGCGCGCTGGATCAAGATGGCGCAGGAGCGGGTGGCTTTCCAGGGCTTGCCGGCGCGCATCTGCTGGCTGGGCTTGGGCGAGCGCGCCGAGATGGGCCTGCGCATCAATCATATGGTGGCCAAGGGCAAGCTCAAGGCTCCGATTGTCATCGGCCGCGACCACTTGGACTGCGGCTCGGTGGCCAGCCCCTATCGGGAGACCGAGGCCATGAAGGACGGCTCGGACGCGATCGCGGATTGGCCCATCCTCAACGCTCTGCTCAACACGGCCTCGGGCGCTTCCTGGGTGAGTTTCCACCACGGCGGCGGCGTGGGGATCGGGTATTCCTTGCACGCGGGCCAGGTGACGGTGGCTGACGGCACCAAGATGATGGAGGGGCGCCTGGAGCGGGTCCTGACCAACGATCCGGGCATCGGCGTGGCGCGGCACTTGGACGCCGGGTACCCCGAGGCGGTCAAGGCCGCGCAGAAGCACAAGCTCAACATCCCGAGGTAGGTGGGCTCGGGTATTTTCTATACTGTTCTGAGACGGGAGATCCCAGCGAAAGTCGCAGTGAGTCCGGCAAGGGAGACAGCATGGGCCGCGAAGAAATACTGAAGACCATCCAGGCGCATGGCGGGCACTTGCGTCTTCTGGGTGTCCGGCGGCTGGGCTTGTTCGGCTCTTATGCCCGCGGCCAAGCCTCCCGGTCGAGCGATATGGATTTCTTGGTCGAGTTCGAGGAGAAGTCCTTCGACGCATACATGGACCTGAAGGATTATCTGGAGAAGCTTTTCCATCGCCGAGTGGACTTGGTCCTCAGGGACGCCATCAAGCCCAGGCTGCGCCCCGCCATCCTGCGCGAGGTCGTCTATGCCCAGGGACTATAAGGTCTATCTGGCGGATATCCTGGAAGCCGTCGGCAGCATCCGGCGCTACACCAAGGGCTACTCGCTGCAGCGTCTGTCCCGGGACCGGAAGACCTTGGATGCGGTGGTCCGCAATCTGGAAGTGATCGGCGAGGCGGCCAAGAACATTCCTTCCGGCGTGCGGCAGAAGCATCCCGAGGTGGAATGGAAGAAGATGGCCGGGCTGCGCGATATATTGATCCACCAGTACTTCGGGGTCGATGTGGCGATCGTGTGGGACGTGGTGCGCAACAAACTGCCGCAGCTCGGCAAAGAGGTGCGGCAGATGTTGCGATGATCGCCGCCCGGCGCCGCTAGGAGGCTCTATGGCACAGGACTTCTCGTTCGACGCTGTCAGTGAAGTGGACTTGAACCTGGTGGCAGAGTCCATCCAGGTGGCGATGAAGGAGATCGTCAACCGGTTCGACTTCAAGAACGCCAACGCCTCGATCGAGCTCGACGCCAAGGCCAAGATGCTGATCGTGCGCGCCTCGGACGAGATGAAGATCGAAAACGCCTTGGACATCATCTACACGCGCATGGCCAAGCGGGGCATCCCGCTGAAGAACTTCACCAAGGGCAAGATCGAAACGGCTTTGGGACAGACCGCGCGCCTGGAAGTGGGCATCCAGTCCGGCATCCCGACGGAGAAAGCGAAAGAGATGGTGGCGGCCATCAAGGCGGCCAAGCGCAAGGTGAACGCGACCATCCAGGCGGAGCAGCTCCGGGTGACCAGCAAGTCGAAAGACGAGCTGCAGGCGGTGATGGCTCTGCTGCGCCAAGGGACCTTCGGGGTGGAGCTGCAGTTCAAGAACTTCCGATAGGCGCCTGCGGTATCGGAGGTTCCGCCGGTGCCGGCGGGACGGAATTCCTTACGGCCGGCGCGCCGCGGCTCTGCGGCTCTACTGGAACTTCAGCAGGTTATCGATCACCAAAGTGGTGAAGTACGGGGCGTTTTGCCCCGCCTGGAGGTTCAAGGCCTTCATCTGGAGGATGGCTTCCACCCTGAGATTCGCGGGTATCTGCAGAAGGTCCAACAGCATCGCAAGACTCGGCCCGCTCCCGGAAGATAGGTCGCTGATGATGTTGTCGTAGTTCACTGAGATGAAAGCCCGGACCTGCTTCGCCTGCGGGCTGTTCGCCGATCTTCCGCCGACCTGTCGCATGCGGAGGTCCAGCGAGCACCACTCCACCAATATGAGGTTATAGCACTTGGCCACGGCATCGGCGGCGACGGTGACTTTGGCGGCTCCGGGCTCGGGGGTAATGGTCAACGCTTTGCTGCTGCGCATGGTCATGCAGCCGGTCAGCAGGAATGGGAATAAAGCGAGGCAGAGGGCCGCGGTTTTTTGCATCGGTTCCAATTATACCTCGTAAAAAGTCAAAGCGGGGCACCGCGGCGGGAAATTGACTATAATCCCCGTTGCCAACCCATGCGCTACCTCATAGTCAACTCCTCACAGCTCCTCACCATGGCCGGCCCGGACCGCGCGCGCCACGGCCAGGAGATGCGATCCGTCGGCCTCGTGCGGGAAGGCGCCGTCCTCATCGAAGACGGCAAGATACTCGCCGCCGGCCTGCGCGACCTCGTCCAGGCCCATGAGCTCGCTTCCACGGCCCGCCTCCTCGACGCCGGCGGCAAAGTCGTCCTCCCCGGCTTCGTGGACAGCCACACCCACCCCGTCTTCGCCGGACCTCGTCTGAAAGACTTCGAATCGCGCCTCAAAGGCAAGACCTACGCGGACATCGCGGCGGACGGCGGCGGCATCCTGTCCACGGTCAATGGCGTGCGCGGCGCCAGCTTGAACTCCCTCATAGAGGGCCTCCGCCGCCGGGCCGCGCACTTCCTGGAGTGCGGGACCACCACCATAGAGGCCAAATCCGGCTACGGCCTCGACCTCGCCAACGAACTCAAGATGCTCCGGGCCATCAAGGCGGTCCACTCAGCCGGCCCCCTTGAGCTCGTCGCCACCTTCCTCGGCGCCCACGCCATCCCCGGCGAGATGAAGCACGACCGCGAAGGCTACATCAGGCGCGTGTGCGAGGAGATGCTGCCCGCTGTCGCCCAGGAGAAGCTGGCGACCTTCGTGGACGCCTTCTGTGAGCAAGGCTACTTCAGCGTCGAGGAGACCCGGCGCATATTCGCAGCGGCGGCCAAGGCGGGTCTCAAACCCAAGATCCACTCTGAGCAGCTCAGCCGCAGCGCCAGCCTCCCCATGGCGCTCAAAGCCGGGGCGGTCTCCGCCGACCACCTGGACTGCATCGACGACTCGGACCTCCCCCTGCTCTGCAAAGCCGGCACCGTGGCTGCCCTCGTCCCGGGCTCCAACTACTTCCTCAACAAGCCCTATCCCCCGGCCCGCCGCCTCATAGACGCGGGCGCGGCCGTGGCCCTGGCCACCGACTTCAACCCCGGCTCCTGCCCCTGCTGGGACATGCGCATGATCATGTCCATCGCCTGCACACAGATGAGGATGACCCCGGAAGAGTCCTTGGTCGCCGCCACCATCAACGGCGCCGCGGCCCTCGGCCTGGAGAAGAGCCACGGCAGCGTCGAGCCCGGAAAGGTCGCGGACCTCGTCTGCTGCGAAGCCGAGGACTACAGGGAGCTGCCTTATTATTTCGGCGCCCCTCAGGTCGCCTGGACCATGAAGCGCGGCGTCATGGTCCATTCCCGGCGCGAGTATAGGCTATAATAGGAGCGCTTATGGCCCTGCGCTTCATAATCGTCGAGGACAACCTCCTCACGCGCGAGATGATCAAGGACATGCTCGATCTCCTCGGCCACCAGGTCGTGGCCGAGACCGACGACTTGGCCGGCACCTTGGCGGCCTATCGACAGCATAAGCCCGACGGCCTCACCATCGACCTCTCCTTGCCCAAGGAAGACGGCCTCACCATCTTGAAGGCCCTGCGCAAGGCCGATCCCAAGGTGCGCGCCATCATCGTCTCAGGCAACAGCCAAGCCCGCATCAGGGAGGAAGTGATCAAGGCCGGCGCCGTGGACCTCCTCCCCAAGCCCATCGAGCTCGATTCCTTGCGCAAGGTCCTGGGCCAGGTGGCCCCCAATGCAGATAACGCCTGAAGATCAGAAGGCCATCCTCGGGCTTCTGGAAAGCGGCATCGGGGCCAGCACGTCCAAGCTTGCCGCCATATCCCGGACCCAGTGGGCCATCAAGGCCACCGCGCTCAAGGCCTACGCCACGGCCGAGGACTTCGCGGAATTGGGCCAGCCCAGCCAGCACTACTACGGCGCCTACTGCTCCTCGCCCGGCCGCGTGTTCCTGTCCTATTTCACCTCGCTCTCCTCCGGCCTGATGACCCAGGCTTTTCTGGCCAGCCGCCGCCGCGGCGTGGAGGCGACCCCCCAGATGCAGGATGTCGCGGTCGCCGAAGTCTCCAACATCGTCATCAACGCCATCGCCGCCGCCTTGGCCGACCGCTGCGGCATGGCCTTCATCCTCTCCGCGCCCACGAGCGTGCGCGGCACGCGCGCGGAGATCATCAAGGCCGCTTTCGGAGCGTTGCAGCCCGTGGGCAAGATCTTCAGCGTCACCATCAGCCTCACCTCCCAGGACATCGCGGCCGACTGCACCTTGATGATGATGCTCGACGACCTCATCGTCAACTTCATCCTGAACGCCCTGGGCAGGTAAGAGGGGCGGATGGCTCCCAAGATCCTGCTCTTCGACATCGACGGCACCCTGGTCCGGGCCGGGGGCGCGGGCCGCAAGGCCCTCAACGAGGCGACCTCCACGCTCTACGGCAAGGAGCGTGTGTGCAGCGAGTTCTCCTTGGCTGGACGCACGGACCTCTGGAACTTCGCCACCGCCTATCGCCTAGCCACCGGCCGCCGGCCCACCAAGGCCGCCGTGGCCCGGCTCTACCGCGAGTACCTGCGCCTCCTGCCCCGCTACGTGCGCCGGGCGACGCGGGAGAAGACCTACATACTGCCCCCCGGCATCAAGACCCTCCTCAAACGCCTTCGGCGAGAGCCGGGCGTGCTTCTGGGCCTGGGCACCGGGAATCTCGAACAGGGAGCGCGCATCAAGCTCGGCCCTTCCGGCTTCAACGGCTACTTCCGTTTCGGCGGCTTCGGCTCGGACTCCTTCCATCGCGACCTCATCTTGAAGAAGGCCGTGCGCCGGGCGGCTTGTCACGCGGGGGGACGCGTCCAGCGTCAGGACGTGTTCGTGATCGGGGACACCCCTTTCGACGTGGCCGCCGGCCGCAAGGCCGGCTACAAGACCGTGGCCGTGGGCACGGGATTCTCGTCCTGGGCGGAGCTCAAGCGCTCGCGGCCGGACCATCTGGCGCGCGATTTCCGGGGGGTGGACAAATGGCTGAAATGGTTCGGGATGAGCAGCTCACGGCAGGCCAGGCGGCGGAACTCGCGGGCCGCATAGCCGCGGCCTCGGCCAAGACCGCGGCCCTGCCCGCGCATGAGCGCGCGAGAATCCTCACGCGCATCTCCGAGGGTCTGGCCGAACGCGCCGAGGAATTCGCCCGGCTCATCACCGAAGAGGTCAAGAAGCCCATCAAGGACTCGCGGCGAGAGGTGGCGCGCGCGGTCTTCACCTTCCGCTGGGCCGGGCAGGAAGCGCTGCGCCTGGGCGGGGAGGTCATGCCCCTGGACCTGGAGCCCGGCTCGGAGGGCCGCCTGGCCTTGACCCGCCGTTTCGCGCGCGGGCCGGCGCTGCTCATATCGCCTTTCAACTTCCCCTTGAACCTGGTGGCGCACAAGGTGGCGCCCGCCATAGCGTTGGGGGCGCCCTACGTGCACAAGCCGGCCTCCTGCGCCCGGCGCGTGGCCGAAGCGCTGGGCCGCCTGGTCGTCGCATCCGGCTGGCCGGCCGAGGCCATGGCCGTGGTCAAGGTCGGCGGCGAGGCGGCCGAGGCTTTGGTCAAGGACGATCGTTTCGGCGTGCTGTCCTTCACGGGCAGCGGAGCCGTGGGCTGGAGGCTCAAGTCCTTGGCCGGAAGGAAGGCGGTCCTGCTGGAGCTGGGCGGCAACGCGGGCGTGTTCGTGGGCGGGGACGCGGACCTGGAGCTGGCCGCGGCGCGCTGCGCCTGGGGCGGCAACGTCTACGCGGGCCAAGTCTGCATCAAGGTCCAGCGCATCTTCGTGCTGGACAAGGTCTACGCCGAGTTCAAGGCGCGCTTGCTCGATAAAGTCTCGGAGCTCAAGCTGGGAGCTCCGGCGGACGAGAAGACCGACGTGGGGCCGCTCATCACGGAGGCCGAGGCCAAGCGCGTGGAGTCCTGGGTCAAGGAAGCGGTCTCGGCCGGGGCCGCGGTGCTCTGCGGCGGCAAGAGGAATGCCGACTGGTTCGAGCCGACCGTCCTGGAAGGCGTGCCTGAGCACTGCCGGGTGAGCTGCGAGGAGGTCTTCGGCCCCGTGACCAGCGTGGCCGCGGTGCCCTCGGCGGACGAGGGACTACGGCGCATGGCCGAGACCCGCTACGGCCTGCAAGCCGGGCTTTTCACCAAGGACCTGGGCACGATCATGCGCTTCTGGGAGCGGCTGCCCGTGGGCGGCATCATCGTCAACGATGTCCCGACTTTCCGCTCCGACGCCATGCCCTACGGAGGGACCAAGGACTCCGGCATCGGCCGCGAGGGACTGCGCTTCTCCATCGAGGAGTTCTCCGAGCTGCGGACCTTGGTGCTGAGGCCTTAAGGGGGATATCATGAAGAAAGCATCGATCGGGCTGCTCGGCGGGGCGTTGGTCCTCCTGGGCTGGCTGGCCGCTGGATGGGCGCAGGAGGGGCCGGGCGGGGGAATGCTCTATCTGCGGACCCCGGAGGAGAGGCTGGCTAGGCTCGATGGAGTCCTCCACATGAGCCTGGCGCAGAGGGCTGCGGCCCTGCGCGTCTTGAGGCGGGTGGACGCGACGGTGCGGGCCGCGGTCAAAGGCGGAGACGACAAGATCCGCGCGCTCCTTGACCAGGAGCGGCAGGTGCAGTTCGACGAGGTCAAGTCCGACACGGAAGTGGCCCCGGCTTCCATGGGCGGACGCGGGAATTTCCGGCCCCTGCAGCAGCAGATGCAGGGACAAGGGGGCGGCCAGGGCGGGCAGGGGGGCGGGATGCAGGGCGGACAGGGGATGGGCGGCATGTCCGGCCAAGGCGGCGGACAGCAGGGCGGCCCTGGTGGTCAGCAGGGCCGGCGCATGGGGCCGGGCGGCCGGCGCTAGGCTTCCCCTGGCACCCTATCTTTGAATTCGATATCCTATCTCCTCTCATAGAGTTCTGACGGAGGCCCCAATGGCACAACAGACCGAGAAGCAGAAGCCGGCCGCGGCGGAGGCTGGCATCACCACCCGCGCCCAGGACTACGGGCAGTGGTACCTCGACGTCATCAAGCGCGCCCAACTCGCCGAGCACTCGGCCGTGCGCGGCTGCATGGTCATCCGGCCCCATGGCTACGCCATCTGGGAGAAGCTCCAGCGCGAGCTCGACGACCGCTTCAAGTTCACGGGCCACCAGAACGCCTACTTTCCCATGTTCATCCCCCTTTCCTTGATGGCCAAGGAGGAGGCGCATGCGGCGGGCTTCGCCAAGGAATGCGCGGTGGTCACCCACTACCGCCTAAAATCCGTCAATGGGAAGGTAGTTCCGGACCCCGAGTCCCAACTCGACGAACCCTTGATCGTCCGGCCCACCAGCGAGACCATCATCTGGGAGACCTTCAAGGGCTGGATCCAGAGCTACCGCGACCTGCCCTTGCTCATCAACCAGTGGTGCAACATCGTGCGCTGGGAGATGCGCACGCGGCTGTTTTTGCGCACCGCGGAGTTCCTCTGGCAGGAGGGCCACACCGCCCACGCCACCGCGGCGGAGGCCATCGAGGAGACCGAGCGCATGCTCGGCGTCTACGCCGACGTGGCCGAGAACGTCCTGGCCGTGCCGGTCATCCGCGGCCGCAAGACCGCGGGGGAGCGCTTCGCCGGGGCTCTCGACACCTATTGCATCGAGGGTATGATGCAGGACGGCCGGGCCCTGCAGATGGGCACCAGCCACTACCTGGGCCAGAACTTCGCCAAGTCCGCGGATGTGCAGTTTTTAAACGCGGCCGGCAAGCTCGAGTACGTCTACGCCTCCTCCTGGGGCGTGTCCACGCGCCTCATCGGGGCGCTGATCATGGCGCACAGCGACGACACGGGACTGGTCCTGCCGCCCAAGCTGGCCCCCATCCACGTGGTCATCGTTCCCATCTTCAAAAGCGACGAGGAGAAGGTCAAGGTCATGGCCGAAGCGCGCCAGACCCTGGCCGAGCTCAAGACCCAGGGACTTTCGGTCAGGCTCGACGAGCGCGAGGGCTTCTCTCCCGGGGACAAGTTCTACGAGTGGGAGCGCAAGGGCGTTCCCCTGCGCATCGAGATCGGACCCAAGGACCTGGAGAAAGGGACCTTGTGCCTGGTGCGGCGCTTCATCAAGGACCTGCCCGGCGAGGCCGACGGGGCCCGGCGCAAGCGCGCCAAGAGCTTCCTGCCCCGCGCCGAGGCCATCGCTTCGGTCAAGCCCACCCTGGACGGCATGCAAAAGGAACTCCTGGAGCGCGCCCGCTCCTTCCGGGACAGCCGCACCCGCGTCATCGACACCCTCGCGGAGTTCGAGAAGTTCTTCAAGGACGAGGGCGGGGGCTTCGCTTGGGTGCACTGGGCCGGAGAGGCCGTGCACGAGGATGAGATGGCCAAGCGCTTCGAGACCTCGATCCGCTGCATCCCGCTGGCCGAGGACATCCCGGCCGCGGCCCGGGGCTCGGGCCAGTGCATCCTCACGGGGCAGCCCTCGGCCCAGCGCGTCGTGATGGCGAAGGCCTACTGAAGTTCCGTTGTTAGCCTTTCAGTGCAGCGGCCCGCGCAGCCGCGAGAGCGACCCCATGGACTGCACTTGCTCCCTGAACTCGACCCAGGTCGAAGCCTGGATGAGCCGGCCGGTCAGGTTGAAGATGAGGACGTAGGCGAGCACCGCCAGGGCCGTGCGGCGCTTGTGCTGGTTCTTCCGGTAGAGCTTCCAGGCGCAGACGCCGGTGTAAACGGCGCCTGCGGGCAACAGGAGATAGGAGAGCCGGGACCAGCCGGCATAGGTCACCGAGACATAGTCGCCGAGCAGAGACCAGAGCAAGCTCGAGCTGAAGGCCAGCCAGAAGGCCTTGCGCAGGACGCCGTGATTGCCGTGGCGATGATGCCAGCGTACGCATTCTATGCCCAGCAAGGGCACGCAGGCCAGCGGCACCAGAAACAGCAATATGATCATGGCTCGCTCAATTATACAACGGCTGGGGAGCGCCTGGGGAAAAAATCAGTGCAGGCTGCGGAGCAAGGAGAATCCACGGGACCCGACGGCCTTCCCGTTGATGTCGCTCCAAGTCGAACCCGGCACCAGCCATTGGGTGAGCAGGAAGACCGCGGCGAAGGTCAGCAGGGCCAACTCCGCCTTGAGCTTGCGGAAATGGTCACGGGTGACCAGGAACATGCAGGCCGCGGACAGGCTGGAGCCTCCCAGCAGGAGGAGATAGGAGAACCAGGTCCAGGCCGGCAGCAGAGTGCTCAGATAGGCGCCCAGCAGGGCCCAGAACACGCTCCCCGAGAAGGCGAACCAGAAGGCCTTGCGCAGGCAGTTGCGCTCCCCGGTGGATACGAACCAGTGGATGGGCACCAAGCTCAGAAAGGGCACCAAGGCCAGGATAAGCAGGATGGGTACCATGACCGCCTCTCTCTTCATTATAGCTCCAGAAAGTCAAAGAGGAGTCAAACCCAGTTTGGTATCATACCGATGCGAAGGACCGGCAAGGAGGCTTTATGAGCGCTTTGGTGGAGTGCGTCCCCAATTTCAGCGAAGGCCGCGACCGCAAGGTCATAGACGCCATCGCCGACGCGGTCAGAGCCGTGCCCGGCGTGGCCCTCTTGGACGTGGACCCCGGCGCGGCTACCAACCGCACGGTCTACACCTTCGCCGGAGCCCCCGATGACGTGCTGGAGGCCGCGTTCCAGGCCATCCGCAAGGGCGTCGAACTCATCGACATGCGCCGGCAGAAGGGCGAGCACGCGCGCCAGGGCGCCTGCGACGTCTGCCCCTTCATCCCCATCGACGGCGTCGGCATGAAGGATTGCGTGGAGCTTTCCCGCAGGCTCGCCGAGCGCGTGGGCAGGGAGCTCGAAGTCCCGGTCTATCTCTACGCCGAGGCCGCGGCCCGGCCCGAGCGCAAGCGCCTGCCCGACATCCGCACCGGTGAGTACGAGGCCCTGGAGGAGAAGCTCAAGAAGCCCGAGTGGAAGCCCGATTTCGGCCCGGCCAAGTTCAACGCCAAGGCCGGGGCGACCGCCGTGGGCGCGCGGAACTTCCTGATCGCCTACAACGTCAACCTCAACACCGCGAGCGTGGCCTTGGCCAAGGACATCGCCTTCGCCATCCGCGAGTCCGGCCGCCTCAAGCGCGACGCGGCGGGCAACAAGGTCCAGGGCCCGGATGGCAAGGACCTGCGCGAGCCGGGGCTGTTCAAGGGCGTGCAGGCCACGGGCTGGTTCATCCCCGAGTACCGCCGCGCCCAGGTCACCATCAACATACTGGACCTGGACTCCGCTCCGGTGCACAAGGTCTACGATGCCTGCGGCGAGCTGGCCGCGCAGAAGGGCCTGCGCGTGACGGGCAGCGAGGTGGTCGGCCTGGTGCCGCGCCGGGTCCTGCTCGAAGCCGGGCGGTACTTCCTCAAGAAGCAGGGGCAGAGCGCGGGCGTGTCCGATGCTGAGCTCGTGGAGACCGCGGTCCAGTCCTTGGGGCTTTCCGATGTCGCGCCCTTCGACCCGGCCGCCAAGATCATCGAGGAGCGCTTCCGCAAGGCCACGCCCCTGGCCGACGCTTCTCTGAGGAGATTCTTGACGGAGCTCGCCTCCCGCGCCCCGGCTCCGGGCGGCGGCTCCGTGGCCGCCCTTTCCGGCGCCTTGGCCGCGGCCTTGTGCTCCATGGTCTCGGCGCTCACGCACGAGAAGAAGGGCTACGAAGCGTCCCGGGACGAGATGGAGGCCATGGCCGTCAAAGCCCAGGGCCTGCTTAAGTCCATGATCCAAGCCGTGGACGAGGACACCGAGGCCTTCAACAAGCTCATGGCCGCGCTGGGGCTGCCCAAGGCCGACGAGGCTCAGGCTACGGCGCGCAAGGCCGCGATCACGGCCGCGACCAAGCAAGCCACCCGGGAGCCTCTGGGCGTCTTGGAGAAACAGGTGGCGGTCCTGGACTGCGCCAAGCTCGCGGAAACGCACGGCAACCCCAACGCGGCCTCCGACGCGGGTGTGGCGGGCTTGATGGCGCGGGCCGCGGCTTTGGGCGCCTACTACAACGTGCTCATCAATCTGGCCGGCATCAAGGAGAAGGCATGGCGGACCAAGACCTTGCAGCGCGCCGACGCCGCGCTGGCGCAGGTCGAAAAGAGGGCCAAGGCGCTCGAAAAGTCCATGCGCAAGAAGCTGCTCCTGCCGCTGAAGTAAGAGGGGATATGGGAGACAAGGTGATCGGCGAGGATGTGGTCTGGGTGCCTTTCCACATCATGGAGCGCTTCATGGCTGACGCTTTCCAGGGCCTGGGCGTGCCGGAGGCTGACGCCAAGGTCTGCGCCGAGGTGCTCATCACCTCCGACAAGCGGGGCATCGACTCGCACGGCGTGGCGCGCTTCAAGACCATCTATTACGACCGCATCAAGGACAGGATCCAGGAGCCGGTCACCAAGTTCGATATCGTGCGGGAAGGCCCCACGACCGCCGTGGTGGACGGCCATGACGGCATGGGCCACGTCATCGGCCAGAAGGCCATGCGGATGTGCATAGACAAGGCCAAGAAGTACGGCATGGGCATGGTGGCCGTGCGCAACTCGACGCACTACGGCATAGCCGGGTACTATCCCTTGATGGCCTGCTCGGCCGGCATGATCGGCATCACGGGCACCAACGCGCGGCCCTCGGTGGCCCCGACCTTCGGAGTGGAGAACATGCTGGGGACCAACCCGTTGACCATCGGCCTGCCCACGGACGAGGATTTCCCGTTCGTCATCGACTGCGCGACCTCCATCACCCAGCGCGGAAAGATCGAGGTCTATGCCCGCGCCGGCAAGCCCATGCCCGAGAGTTGGGTCATCGATTCCCAGGGGGGGACCAAGACGGACAGCCGGGCGGTCCTGCAGGAGCTCATCAAGGGCACGGCCGCCTTGGTGCCGCTGGGCGGCATCGGAGAGGAGACCGCGGGCTACAAGGGCTACAGCTACTGCGCCGTGGTGGAGATACTCTCAGCGGCCCTGCAGGGCGGGAGCTTCATGAAGGCTCTCTTGGGCTTCGAGAAGGGCAAGAAGGTGCCTTATCATCTGGGGCACTTCTTCATGGCCGTGGACATCGAGGCCTTCTGCCCGCTCGCCGAGTTCAAGAAGACCGCGGGCGAGATCTGCCGTCAGCTGCGCGCCTCCAAGAAGATGCCCGGAGCCGAGCGCATCTACACGGCCGGGGAGAAGGAGCACCTGGCCTGGCTGGAGCGCAAGGACAAGGGCGTGCCGGTCAACGCGGAGCTGCAGAAAGAGGTCAAGGCCGTGCAGGCGGAGCTGGGCCTCACGCAGTACAAGTTCCCGTTCTGAACAACATATCCAACGACGCGCCGGTGCTCTCCGCCCAGAGTTCGAATCTCCTCCTGCTCTGCGTGCTGTTCTGCGGGTTCCTGGCGGGCGGCTTGCGCGCCCCCCTGGTCGCAGCTCCGGTCCTGGCCTGCGTCGCGCTGACCGCGCTCCTGGGCCCCACGCCGGTCGGTGCGATCCTCAGGCCGTGGCTCTATTTCCTGGGCTGGCTGGCCCTCTCCATCTGCGCCAGCCCACAGCCCTTCACCGGCTTGGCCGCCGTCTCCCGTTGGGGCACTACGGCGCTCTATTTCTGCTTGGCCGCCTCCTTTTGGGGGGAGGCGGAGCGGCGCCGATGGTTCTGGGCCTTGGCCGTCTGCGCCGCGGTCCTGGCCGTCTGCGCCGTCGTGATCCAAATCCCAAGCTATCCGTATGTCGGCGTCCTTCCGCCCTACTACAACTACACCTGCTTCGTGCAAGCGGCTCTGCTCTGCGCCGCCTTCGCCGCGCTGCTGCGGCGGGATGGGCCGCAGGGAGCCCCGCGCTGGGCCCTCGTCGCGATCGCGGCTGCGGCCCTCTTGGAGATATGTTTGGCGCATTCGCGCGGAGCTTTGGTGGCCGCAGCCGCGGGCACGGGCGTGTTCGTCTGGAGGCACGCGCCTCGGCGCCGGCTGCTGCCTTTGGCCGTGGCCCTGGCAGCCTTGCTCGCTCTGACGACCGTGGCCAAGATCCAGGTGGCCAGGGCCTTCAAGAGGCCGCAGATCTGGAAGGCGGCCCTCCAGTGCGCCTGGGACCATCCCATCCTGGGGGCCGGCCCGGGGCGGTTCGCCGACGCCTTCCTCCGGCACAACTTCCCCGTCGGCTACGGGGTGGGCAACTTCCGCGCTCGCGCCGACCACGCGCATAGCGAGGTCCTGGAGTCCCTGGCTGAGTTCGGCGTCCCCGGACTATTGCTCCTATTGGCCGCGCTCTGGGCTTCTCTCAAGCCCCCGCCTCCGGAGAGGTCGACCTGGACCCGGGAAGCGGGTTTGGCCGCTTTCGCCAGCATGTCAGTCCAGTGCCTCTTCGACAACATACTCCAACTGCCCGCTCTGGGCCTGCTCTATGTCTCGGCCCTCGCCGTGGCGTCTGCGGTATCGGAAGTTCCGCAGGCACCGGCGGGACGGACTTCCTTACCGCGGGCGCAGCCGGAGCCTGTGGGGAGGTCCTCCTGGAAAAGTCTGGCCTGGGCGTGTCTGCTCATGGCCTCTGTCTTCTGGATACCCGGCCGGCTCGTCGAGCGCTGGCAGGCCTCGGGCCGGCCCGGGGCGCTCATGCGGGCCGTGCGGCTGGCTCCGGCGGACCCATACCTGCGGGAGGGCCTTTACCAGGCTTGGCTCTCGCAGCGCCCTCCGCAGGTCGATGAGGCTTTGGTCCAGCTGGCCCAGGCCGAGGCGCTGAGTCCTTTCAACGCGGTCTACCCCGAGGAGAGCGCCCAGCTCCTCGGGAGCAGGGGGGCCTGGCCGCAGGTCCTCGCTGCCGCGGACCGGGCCGTTGCGCTGGAGCCGGATTATCTGGCGGCGCGGTTGTCGCGCACCGAAGCGCTGATCCGTCTGGGGCGCAGTTCAGAGGCCCGCGGCGAGTTGTCCGAGATCGGCCGGAGGAGCTTGGCCCTGGGGGCTCAGCCCAACAAAGAGCCGGGCTATGTCGCCTTCATCCGGGGATTCGACCGGGCTGCCTACGAAAGACTGATCCTGCAGGCCGGCTCAGACTGAGGCGGCCGGGCCCGGTTCCGTGGACTGCGCGGGCTCGGGCAGGTAATCCAACTCGATGCGGCATTTGGCTTGGCAGCCGCAGGTCTGGGTGGAGCCGGCGAAGATCGGCTCCGGGCAGACGCCGCCGCTCTCGCTGAGGGTCCGGTGCTTGGCCACGGCGTTGGCGATGGCTTCCGAGAAGTCGAAGTGGCCCGAACCGCAGCGGCCCGGGCAAGGAGCGTCGAACCGGTACTGGTCGTTGGGCTTGAGGTCCATCACCTTCTCTTCCAGGAGCTGCTGCTGGGCGGAGAGGAACTGCAAAGTGACCTTGAGGTGCTTGACGAAGGGATAACGGACTCCCAGGACTCCCCCGGAGGACTCGCGGTTGTGGGCGTCGGCGGCGCGCTGGACCTTCTCCTCGTTCTTGTTGGGTCCGGCGTTCTTGCGTCTTTTCTTGAAATATCTTGCCATGTTGAACTTAGTATAGCAGTTATCGAAAACGCCGGGAAACGGCTTCCGCCGCGGTCCGGCGGGTTCAGCGCAGCAGAGGAACGGCCTTGGACTCCTGCGGAGCCGGCTGGGGCGCGACGGCGGCAGGCGCGGGCGCGGCGACCCCGGCCGAGGTCTCGAGCAGCAAGCCGACGGCGTAGCCGTTCGCATCCACGCTGGTCTTCCGGCCCGGCGCAAGGGTCGCGGATTTGCGGGCGTCGAGTGGAGGGCGCAAGGGAGTGTCGTCCGTGACGACATAGCCCACCTGGAAGCCTCCGGCCCGCCTCTCCAAAGGGTTTACGATCATGCCGAAGACGTCCTGCCGTCCGTTCACGTAGTGGCCCTCGGTGAGGTGGATCCCGTCGTCGGGCGTCCCCACGTGCCGGCAGGTCTGCCGCCATTTGTGGCCCGAGGCTTCCGCGGTCAGCCGGTAGTTGCGCGTCCCCGGCGCGTCCCAGGCGGCCTCGGCCGCGCCGCCGTCCAGCGACAGGGTCACTTTCCAGGATCCGCATTCGGCGACGGTGACGCGCGAGGCCAGAGGAAGCTCGACCGTTCCGGAATCGTCCATCTTGATCGGCTCCTGCATGCCGCGCCTGGGGACGAAGAGACCGATCCGATATCTCAGACCCAGGGCGCGGCCGCCGGCCGGCCAGACCACGGCGTCGAGTTCCAGCTCCTGCTTAGGATCAGGCGCCTGAGCGAAGCTCCCTAGACCGGAACGGTCCGCGTCTTCGTAGAGGCGGATGGTCCTCTGGAAGGTCTTGCGGCCGTCGGTCAACTCGACGGAGACCGAGTGGGCAAGCGCGGCGGATGCTATCGAAACGGGCGACGCGAGGAGGGCGGCAAGCAAGGCGATCATGATGGACCTAAGGTAGCATGGCCGGCCCGGACTGTCAATATGCGCCGGCTGGACCAGGGGCGTTTTTCATAGAATGCTGAGGAGACGCTCGCTGGAGCCGAATATGAGATCAGAGAAGGCCTTTGCTGCCGGCGGGGTCAGGATCAACTATCTGGAGACCGGTTCGCCGACCGGCGCGCCAGTGGTCATGTTCCATGGCGGCGCCTGGCGCTGGCAGGAATACCTCTCTCTGATCCCGGCCCTTGCCAAGCGCTGGCGTGTCTACGCTCTCGATCTGAGGGGCAACGGGGGTTCGGGGTGGACTCCCGGACGATACCGCCTCGAGGATTTTCGCGATGACGGGGCGGCTTTTCTGAGCCGATTTCCGGGGCCGGCCGTGCTGGTGGGGCATTCGATCGGAGGAGTGGTCGCCCTCATGGTCGCCGCGCGCTGTCCTGATCGGGTCAGAGCGCTCATCATCGAGGATGCCCCGTTGACCGCGGGCAATTACAGGGACCTCATCGAATCGTCTCGCGGGATGTTCGAGAACTGGCTGAGGCTGAAGGGATCGGCGCGGTCGAGAGCGGAGCTGTCCTTGGCCCTGGCCCGCGAATATCGGGATTGTCCGGGGGTGACGAGTTCCTGGATCCTGTTCTTCTCCGGCTGCCTCTGGCAGCTCGATCCGACCTTCTTCGACCCTCTGCTTCATGACTTCGCCGGGTTCATTAGAAGCTACGACTACAAGAGGGTCATCGGTCGGATCCGCTGTCCTATCCTCTTCCTTCGCGGCGAGACCAAGCTCGGCGCGGTGATGACCGATGAGGAGCTCCATTGGCTCAAAAGGAATGCCGCCAATGCGGCCTGCGTCGAGATCGCGGGAGTCGGCCATCTCCTGCACCTGCAGGATCAGGGGCAGGCGCCTGTGCGGAAGGAGATGACGGCATTCCTGGAACGCGTCTGCCGTCGAGACGGCAAGCCCCGCTCCGCTAGGTCCAGACGCCCGGGATGACGGCGGAGCATTCGGGGCACTTGCCCTCGACGAGCCGGTCAGCCAGGACCATGAAGCCGCGCCGCTCGATGACGCGGGTGGCGCAGGAGGGACAGAGGGTGTCCTCCAGCCCCTCCAGCCGGCCGGGGATGTTGCCCGCATAGACGAAGCGCAGGCCTTCGGCGCGGCCGATCTCGCAGGCGCGCAGCAAGGACTCGGACGGGGTGTCGCGCTCCGCGAGCTGGTAGTCCTGGTGGTAGGCGGTGACGTGCCAGGGGATGTCCTTGGACACGCCGGCCACGAAGGCGGCGAGCGCGCGCAACTCGGGATCCGAATCGTTCCAGCCCGGGATGACCAGGGTCACCACCTCGACCCAGAAGCCCAGGACCTTGAGGTCCGTGATGCTGCGCAGGACGGCGCGCATGTCCCCGCCGGTCATGTCGCGGTACTTGGCCTGGTCGAAGCACTTGAGGTCCACCTTGTAGAGGCTCATGCGGGGCTTGAGGTACTCGAGGACTCGGCGCGTGGCGTGACCGTTGGACACGTAGGCGCAGCGCAGCCCCTGGCCCAGGGCTTCGTCGAAGACCGCCGCGGCCCATTCCGAGGTGATGAGCGGCTCGTTGTAAGTCGAGACCACCACTTTGGCCCCGCTGGCCTTGGCCTGGGCCGCCACGGAACGAGGGGTGCAGCGCCGCACCGCGGACTCGGCCTGCGGGTCGCGCAGGACCTGGCTGGAGAGCCAGTTCTGGCAGAACTTGCAGGAGAAGTTGCAGCCTAGCATGCCGAAGGACAATGTGGCCGCGCCGGGCAGGACGTGGAAGAAGGGTTTCTTCTCGATGGGGTCCACGCGCAGGCCGGAGACGTAGCCGTAGGGGACCATGAGCCTGCCGCCGCGGTTGAAGCGCATGCGGCACACGCCGGCCCTGCCCTCGGCGATGAGGCACTCGTGGCCGCAGGCGGAGCAGCGCACGGAGCCGTCGCCGCGCTTCTCGTAGAGCTCTCCCTCGCGGGTCAAGCGCCGCAAAGCGGCGTCCAGGTTCTCGGCGGGGCTCATCGCGGCTCTGAGAAGGCGGTGACCGTGAAGGTCGCGAGCTCCGCGCCGGGCTGCTTCCAGGCGTCTACGGGCAGGCCGGCCTTGTGCTCGCAGAGATAGGCCATGAACTCGTCTCGGTCCGGCAGCTTCTCCCAGACCTGGGGCAGGAACAGCCCCTGCCTGGCGCCGCGGCCCACGACGACTCCCAGGCCGGGCCGGATGTCCTCGGGCCGCGCGGGACGAGGCGCGGAGAGGATGGAGATCTCGGCGCGCAGGCCGGAGAGCTCCTCGACGCTAACGGCCGGGAAGCGCGGGTCGTCGGCCGCGCTGCACACCGCGTAGCGGGCCACCGCGTTGCCCAAGGTATCGCGGGCCGCGGTGGTGCCGATGCAGCCGCGCAGGTTCCCGTCTCTTTTGGTCCAGGTGACGAAGACCGCGGCGGGCAGGTTGAAGCGCGGCCGGTCGAAGAGCCGGGGCCTGTGCCGCTGGCCCCCGAGGCTGCCTCGGACGCTGGCGCGCGCCAGGCCCAGGAGCTCGGTCTTTTCCTCAGCGGTGACCTGCTCCATGGGCCAGGAGCGGCGCTGGCCGCGGCAGAGCAGCAGGGCCGCGCCGTAGCCCACCGTGCGGCCTTCGTCTCCGCCGCGGTCGGCGGAGTTGGTGCAGGCCAAAGCCTCGCCCCAATCCGCGCCCAGGCTCCCGGCCGCGGCCTGGACCGCGGCCGCGGCCGCCTTGCCGCACCAGGTGCAGTGCAGCTCGGCCCCGCCGAGGGTCATCAGCGCCGCTTCGGTGCGCCAGAGATAATCCGGCTCCAAAGTCAGGAAGCTCTCCAGGGAGGCCGGGTCGACCTGCCGCGCGACTTCCCAGGCCGGATAATGGGAGAGGTCGCTGGCCGCGATGACCAAGGCCTTCTTGCCTTTGAGCGCCCCGGCCAAGGCGCGGCCGAAGCGCACCGTTTCGGTGAGGCTCTGGCTGTTGCTCACCACCGGCAGGAGCTTGAAGTCCTGGAAAGTCCTCTGCAGGAAGGGCAGCACCACTTCCACGGAGTGCTCCGAAGCGTGCGCAATGGCCGAGACCGTGACCCCGTCGCCGGACTTGAGCAGTTGCGCCGCCTCCTCTTGGGCCACCGGCACTTCGCCCAGAGGGGTGCGCAGGGCCGCGTGTTCGGGAAGGAAGAAGCCCGGCCGGTCGGCGAAGTGCGCGGTGCCCACCACGGCCACGACCTCGGGCGCCAGCCCGGCCAGGGCCCGGAAGACCTGGGCCGTCGGAGGTCCGGAGTAGTCGTAGCCGGCATGGGGGCACAGGGCGCCTACGACGCGGCCTTCGACCGCGGTCTTGGGCGCTTGGGCCAGCAGCCGGTCGACCGTTTCGCGCAGGACGCCGGGGTCCGCGGGATAGAAGCGGCCGGCCGCGGCCGGGGGGCGCACGCGGGAAGACATGGCCCGATTCTATTAAACGGGGAGGCCTTTCTCCAGCGCCCGGCGCTTTGTGACTAGCCGGGGTACATCCATGGCTGATGATATCCGCTCCGCCTAGCCACGGCTCTGCCTGGCCGCCGCCCGCCTGAAGTTCCCTTTCCGATCCTGGCGTTCACTCCGGCGGCGGTTTGCTATTATAGCGTTCGCCAGCCCCCCATGGGGGGCTGTGAGGGATGATTGTTCTCGACAATTCCGGGATATGTTACCCGAAGACCTGCTTATCCCGACTACAATCAGGAAAGGAGAGGTCATGGTCACGGCGGTCAATCTGGGTTTCCCTCGCATCGGCGCCGGCCGCGAGCTGAAAAAGGCGCTGGAGAGCGCCTGGCAGGGCAAGAGCTCTTACGAAGCGCTCTTGCAGACCGCCGCAGGCCTGCGCCGGCGCCACTGGCAGGTGCAGAAGGACGCGGGCATCCACGTCAGCCCCTGCAACGACTCCTCGCTCTACGACCACATGCTCGACATGGCCGTGCTGCTGGGCTGCGTGCCCCAGCGGCATGCGGAGGTCGGCGCCCCCGGCAGCCTGGAGGTCTATTTCTCGATGGCGCGCGGCAGCAAGGACGCCGCGGCCATGGAGATGACCAAGTGGTTCGACACCAACTACCACTACATCGTCCCTGAGTTCGAGGCGGGCCAAACCTTCAAGATTGGCGGGACCAAGGTCTTCGACGAATTCAAGGAAAGCCGCGCGCAGGGGTTCGCGACCTTTCCGGTCCTGGTCGGCCCTGTCACCTTTGCCTTGCTGGGCAAGCCAAAGTATCAGGGCTTCTCGCTGCCGGACACCGTGGCCAGGCTGGCGCCGGTCTACGTCGAGACATTGAGGAAGCTGCGCGAGCAGGGCGCCGATGAGGTCCGGCTCGACGAGCCCTGCCTGGTCACGGATCTGAGCGCCCAGGCGCGCGCTGTCTATAAGAGCGCTTATGCCGAGCTGGCGAAGGCTTCGCCCGGCCTGAGGCTTTGGCTCAACACCTACTTCGGCGATCTCGGCGACAACTGCGAGCTGGCCTTCTGCCTGCCGGTCGCGGGCATCCATGTCGACCTGCGCCGCGCGCCGCAGCAGTTGGGGCCCGCCCTGGAGTCGGCAGCGGCCACGGGCAAGTCGCTGTCCTTGGGCCTGGTGGACGGGCGCAACGTGTGGCGCAACGACCTGAGCGCCTCGCTGGCGGTCCTGGAGCGCGCGGCGGCCAAGCTTGGGCCGGATCGGGTCGCCGTGGGGCCGAGCTGTTCCCTGCTGCACGTGCCGATCGACCTGGACCTGGAAGATACGCTCGACGCCGAGCTCAAGGGCTGGCTGGCCTTCGCCAAGCAGAAGCTGGTCGAGATCGCGGCCTTGGCCAAAGGCCGGGCTTCCAGCACCGACGCCTTGCGAGCTTCCGACGCGGCCCAAGAGTCTCGCCGCACGTCGGCCCGCATCCATGACCCCGTGGTCCAGCAGCTCCTCGCGTCGCTGAGCCAGGACATGTGCCGGCGCCGCTCGCCTTTCTCCGAGCGCGCCCAGGTGCAGCGCGCCGGATTCCGCTTGCCCTTGTATCCCACGACCTCCATCGGCTCTTTTCCGCAGACCGGCGGGATCCGCGAGGCGCGCGCGGCCCATAAGCGCGGCACGCTCTCCGACGCCGCCTATGAGGCGGCCATGAAAGCTGAGATCGAGTCCGTGGTGCGCTATCAGGAAAGCATCGGCATGGACGTGCTGGTGCACGGCGAGGCCGAGCGCAACGACATGGTGGAATATTTCGGCGAGCAGCTGAAGGGCTATGCCTTTTCCAAGAACGGCTGGGTGCAGAGCTACGGCTCGCGCTGCGTCAAGCCGCCCATCATCTTCGGCGACGTCTCCCGCCCCAAGCCCATGACCGTGGCCTGGGCGAGCTTCGCCCAGTCGCTCACGCCCAAGATCGTGAAGGGCATGCTGACCGGGCCGGTGACCATGCTGCAATGGTCGTTCGTGCGCGATGACCAGCCGCGCGCGCAGACCTGCCGGCAGCTCGCGCTCGCCATGCGCGACGAGGCGGCGGACCTGGAGCGCGCCGGCATCCGCATCATCCAGATCGACGAGCCCGCGGTGCGCGAAGGCCTGCCCCTGCGCCGATCCGAGTGGAAGGAGTATCTGGACTGGGCGGTGCAGGCCTTCCGCCTGGCTTCCAGCGCGGTGGCTGACCGCACCCAGATACACACCCACATGTGCTACGCGGAGTTCAACGACATCATCGCGGCGGTGGCGGCGCTGGACGCGGACGTGATCTCCATCGAGACCTCGCGCTCGCAGATGGAGCTGCTCGACGCCTTCTCGGCCTTCCGGTATCCCAATGAGATCGGCCCGGGCGTCTACGACATCCACTCCCCGCGGGTGCCTCCCATCGAGGAGATGGTGGCTTTGCTGGAAAAGGCGCGCCGGGTGCTCTCGCCCGAGCAGATCTGGGTCAATCCCGATTGCGGGCTCAAGACGCGAGCCTGGCCGGAGGTCAAGGCCGCCCTGCCGAACATGGTGCGGGCCGCCCAGGTGATGCGCGAGCGGGAAAAGAGGGCCGCCTAGCGGAGAGTGTCCTCTTTGAGCGACGCCGCCCGCCGCCGGACCTCGGCGAGCTTGGCCGCGTCGCCGATGTCGTTGTAGTAGGCTCCATCGCTGCGCCAGGCCATGATGGCGGCGCCCTCGCCGGCCAGGCGCAGGTAGGTGCGGGTGATGGGGAATACCCCGCTCTCGCTGATGCGGGAGAGCAACTCGGGGGAGATCACGTGGATGCCGTTGAAAGCCATGCGGCGGGCCGCGGGCGCCTCGGCGGCGGCCCACTGCCGGCTGCCGTCCTTCAGGTTCTCCCGGCCGCAGAGCCGGCCGGACTCGTCGAAGAGCAGGTAGCGCTGGGTCGCCCGGTCCGAGACGGCCACAGTGGCCAGGGCGCCGCTGGCTTGATGGCTGCGATACATCTCGGCCAGGTCGATCTCGCTGTACACGTCGCCGTTGTGCAAGAAGAACGGCTGGCCGTCTGAGAAGAAAGCGGAGGCCTTCTTAAGGCCTCCCCCGGTGTCGAGCAGTTCGGTCTCGTGCGAGACCTCGACCGGCACTCCCAGGTCGCGGCTCTTGAGGAAGACTTCGACCTGCTCGGCCAGATGGAAGGTGTTGACGATGACCCCGTCCGCCCCGGCCTGGACCAGTCGCCGGATGACGAGTTCGAGCATGGGGGCCCCGGCGACTTCCACCAGGACCTTAGGGATGTTGTCCGTCAGGGGACGCAGCCGGCGGCCCTCGCCGGCCGCCAGCACCATGGCCTTCACGTGACCGGGACCGAGGTCTCTTCCTTCTCCAGCTCCCGGTGCCGCAGTTCGACCTGGGCGTCGTACTTCTCGCGCAGATGGCGGGCCAAAGCCTCGGCACAGTAGACCGAACGGTGCTGGCCGCCGGTGCAGCCGAATGCGACCATGAGGTCCGTGAAATTGCGGCTGCGGTAGTTCTCCACGGACTGCCCGATGAGGGCGCAGGCGTGCTCCAGGAAGCGCCCCACCTCGGTCTCCTTCTCCAGGAAAGCGATGACCTCGGCGTCCCTGCCGTTGAGCTTGGCGTACTGGCTGTGCTTGCCGGGGTTGGGCAGGGCCCGGCAGTCGAATACGAAGCCTCCGCCGTGGCCTTTTTCGTCGGTAGGCACGCCCCCGCGGTAGGAGAAGCTCTGGATGCGCACGATGAGGCGCAGGGATGCGCTGCCGTACTGGCGCAGGGTGGAGGAACCCACCATGCTGCGGAAGACGCCCATGAGCGCGGGCAGCTTGACCGGAAGCTCCGTGGAGCGCAGGAGGTACTCCAGGTTGCGGATGGCGTAGGGGATGCTCTGCAGGAAATGAGTCTTGCGCTCGTAGAAGCCGCGCAGGCCGTAGGCGCCCATGGCCTGCATGATGCGGATGTAGACGAAGGCGGGATAAAGCTTGAGGAATTTGGCCCGGTCGATGGGCGCCAGCTCGCAGGCGCTGTCCAGGTAGAGCTCCAGGAGCTCCTCGCGCAGGGCGAAGGGAAGGTCGGCCTTGGCGTCGAAGAGCAAGGACGCGATGTCGTACTGCAGGGCGCCCTTGCGGCCGCCCTGGTAGTCGATGAACCAGGGAGAACTCTCCCTCACCATGATGTTGCGCGACTGGAAGTCGCGGTAGAGGAAGTAGTCCCGGTCCGCTTCGAGCAGGAGCTCGGTGAAGCGCTTGAAATCGTTCTCCAGGGCCTGCTCGTGGAAGGGGACGTCGGCCAGTTGGAGGAAGTAGTACTTGAAGTGGTTGAGGTCCCACATCATGGACTGCTTGTCGAAGCTCTTGCGCGGGTAGCAGTCCTTGTAGTCGAGGGTCTTTCCGGCCGAGATCTGGATGCTGGGCAGAGCCTTGACGACCTTGCGATAGACCGCGAGCACGCCAGGGGCGAGGACGGCCTGGACTCGGTTGGCGCTCAGGTATTGGAAGAGGTTGGTGTCGCCCAGGTCCTCTTCGAGGTAGATGCCCTTCTCGAGTTCCTCGGCGTATATCTCCGGGACCGGCAGGCCGGCTGAGCGGAAGTGCCGGGAGAAGGCGAGGAAGGCCTGGTTCTCCAGGCGGTCGGAGTTGACCGCGCCGATGACGCCGCGGTCTCCGCCTTGGATTCGGTAGAGCCTGCGGCTGGAGCCGTCGCCCTTGAGCGGGGCGGAGGACTCGGGCGGCCGGCCGTACTTCTTCTCGAACAGCTGCTTGAGTGCCTCTTCCATTCTGAGGCCATTGTACCATACCGCGGGTCGGACCCTGAAAGCCGGAGGCCTGAAAATGTATCATAGGTGAACCGCCACATTCTATAAGGAGAACTAATATGAAATTCAAGGATTTCGACGAGCTCGTCAGGATGGTGAAAGGCAAATCCAACCGCATCGTCTCCCCCGGCGCCAACAACGCGGAGGTCATCGAGGCCATCAAGATCGCGGACGGCTACGGCCTCATCTCCGGCGGCGTGCTCATCGGCGACAAGGCCCAGATCGAGTCTTTGGCCGCCGGGGCCAAGCTGGATCTCAAGAAGTTCGAGCTGGTGGACTGCCAGGACAAGGCCGAGATGTGCAAGCTGGCCGTGGCCTTCATCAAGCAGGGCAAGGGCGATTTCCTGGTCAAGGGCGGCGTGGACACCGCGCTCTACGCCAAGGCCATCTTGGACAAAGAGGCCAAGCTGGTGCCCGAGGGTGGGACTTTGAGCCACGTCGTGCTCTTCCAGACCTCCCACTATCACAAGCTCTTCCTCGTTACCGATGCGGCTCTGCTCATCTCCCCGACCTTGGAGCAGAAGAAGAAGATCATCGAGAACGCGGTCGGCCTCATGCGCGTCTTGGGCGTGGACCGGCCCAAGGTCTCCGTGGTGTGTCCGGTCGAGAAGGTCAATCCTAAGGTGCCCAGCACCGTGGACGCAGACGAGCTCTCCAAGATGAGCCGCGACGGGCGCATCCAGAACTGCGTAGTGGAGGGGCCCTACGACATCTACATCTCGGTTGACCGCAAGCTGGCCGACGAGAAGGGCGTCAAGGGCGGCGAGGTTCCGGGCCAAGTGGACGTCATGCTCCTGCCGGACCTCGACGCGGCCAACCCGGTCTACAAGTGCATTACCTATTTTGCCGAAGGCATGAAATCGGCCGCGCTGGTCGTCGGGGCTACGGTGCCGGTGATCTTGCCCTCGCGCACGGACCCGCCGCTCACTAAGGCGCTCTCGATCGCGCTGGCTTCCTTCATGAAGGACCAGAAGAAGGTCGCGGCCTAGGTCATACCCGGCAGTCGCAGCCCTTCCGCCGCAGGAGTTCTCTCTGCGTGCGCGGGGAGTCCACGAAGCGGCCCTGGCGGCCTAGCCCTTTGGCTAGGTGCCGGGGCAGGGGGCTATGATGTCTATAGCCCCGGCGCAACATTTCCGCGACCTCCATTGTGTGCCGCGCAAACAGGGCCTTGAGCCGGCCCTGCCAGCGCAATGTCTCGGGGTGGCGGGAGTAGCCTTTCTTGTTCCGGGTGATGACGCTCCAGATCGCATGCAGTTCCCGATGCTCGCCCAGGAGGTGGCCCCGGCACAGGAGCCGCGGCGGGATGTCCCAGATGCGCATGGCTCAGCATATCATATCGGATGTTTTGAGGTTCTTTTGACAGCCGTGGGGTAAAATTGTTTTAGTCACGCTTGATGATCCCAAAGGAGAAACCAATGACTAGAAGGACTTGGTCCATCGCCGCCGTTCTGGGAGCGGCCCTGCTGGCGCCTGCCGTCTGCCGGGCTCAGGAAGAAGCGAATCAGATCGGAGTCGGCGCCTACATTGGCACCCCCTTCGGTTTCTCCGCGAAGTATCTCATCGACAAGCGCAACGCCGTGGACTTGGCTCTCGGCGAGCAGGGCGGCAGCCTGGATTTCCACTTCGATGTGCTGACCCATTTCCGGGATCTTCCCAAGCAGCCTCCGAAGGGCAAGCTGGCCCCCTATCTGGGCTTGGGTCTTAAGATCAAAGACGAGGATGAGACTCTCATCGGCATGCGCTTCCTGGGCGGCGTCGCCTACATCATCGAGAAGACTCCCTTGGAGGTCTTCGCCGAGATCGCCCCGGTCCTGCGCATGGCCCCCAGCCTGGGCAGCAACCTCGACGGCGGCGTGGGCCTGCGCTACTACTTCGGACTCGCGAAGAAATAGCGGCCGCCGTGCCCGACTCCCAGTCCACCGAACGGCTCGTCATGCACGTGGACATGGACTGCTTCTTCGCCGCGGTGGAGGAGCGCGCCGACCCCAGCCTCAAGGGCAAGCCGGTGATCGTGGGCGCCGATCCCAAGGGCGGGCAGGGCCGGGGGATCGTGGCCACCTGCAACTACGAAGCCCGGCGCTACGGCCTGCACAGCGCCATGCCTATCTCCACAGCTTATCGCAGATGCCCCAACGGGGTCTACCTGCGGCCGCGCTTCTCCCTCTACAGCGAGGCCAGCCGAAAGGTGATGGACATCCTCCGCCGCAGCGCCGACGTGCTGGAGCCCGCTGGCATAGACGAGGCCTACCTCGACGTCTCCAGTCGGGGCAGCTTCAAGGCCGCCGGGGAGCTGGGACGGGAGATCCAGGAGCGGATACGCGCCGAAGCCGGGCTCTCCGCCTCGGTCGGCGCGGGCCCCAACAAGCTCATCGCCAAGATCGCCAGCGACCACCGCAAGCCGGGGGGCTTGACCGTGGTCATCCCGCGGCGCGTGGCCGAGTTCCTGGGGCCCAAGGGCGTAGGCGCTCTGCGGGGCGTGGGCCCCAAGACCAAGGAGCATCTCGAAGGCCTGGGCTTGCGGACCATCGCCCAGCTCCTGGGCGCCCCTGAGTCGAGGCTCATCCAGGAGTTCGGCAAGTTCGGCGGCTTCTTGTGGCGCGAGGCCCGGGGCCTCGACGACCGTCCCGTAGACCCGGACTGGGTGCAGAAATCAATCGGGCGGGAGCACACCTTCGAGACCGACACCGCGGACCTCGAGCGGGTCCACGCGCGCCTGCGTGACTGCGTGCGCGAGGTTCACCAGGAGATGATCGCGGACGGCCACTGGTGCCTGACCTTGTGCGTCAAGGTGCGCTTCGAGGGCTATGAGACTCATTCCCGGCAGACGACCTTGAAGCTTTCCACGGGAAGCCTGGCTCAGCTGGACAGCGGGGCTTTGGCCTTGCTCGAACCCTTCCAAAGGCAGGGCAAGCGCTTCCGCCTCATCGGTTTCTCCGTCTCGAACCTGGTCCCGCCCGAGGACCTGCTGCCTCTGACCTAAGCCTTCTTCCGGTTCTTGATCAGGCCGTGGATCTTCTTGGCCGCCCAGGCGAAGGGCTTGACGAAGGGGCAGTCCAGCAGGTTGTTCAGGGCCTGCTTGAGCGGGGACTGCGCCACCACGGGAGTCGGGCTCACGGGATAGCCGCCTTGGAATTCGGGGGTCGCGGCCACGGCATCGTCGGCCATGTACATGATAGGCCGGCGATTGGCCTTGAGGCTGACGAGGTAGATCATGAGATCGAGGGTCTGCTGGATGGCGAAGGTGGCCCAGAACATGGGCATGCCGCCGGATCCGAAGAACACGCCGGTCAGGCAGAAGAAAAGGTCGCGGATCTGCTGGATGGCGGAGCGCTGCCAGCGCGAGATGCGGCCGTTGTCGTAGAGGGCGTTGAGGCCCTGGTAGCCCAAAGAGCCGAAGAACGAGCCGACCACCGTGGAGAGGCCCATGGCCTTCCAGTAATCCAGGGACCACGGCGGCACGGTCTTGGGCAAAGCGGTCCAGGCGATGAAGCGGAAGAGGGCGCCCCAGAACTGGCCGTAGATGAGGTTGAATATGGACTGGTAGTTGAGGCCTTTCTCCTTGCCGAGCTTGTTCTGGAAGTTGGACCAGGTGTTGATCCAGAGGCCGTGGAACACGTTGAGGCCGATGGACACGACCAAAGCCGCGATCAGGGCCAGGGGGTGGCCGGTGTACATGCTCCCCCAGACCCCGATGGTCATGACCGTGGGCACGGCCTTGGAGACCACGCCGCCTACGAGCTCGGATGTGGTGGGGGCGGTGTAGGCGTTGTAGATGGTCTTGCCGAGATAGGCGAGCTGGCGGAAGGGCCAGGTGACGGGCTCGATGACGTAGCGCCACAGGCGGCTGTTGACGACCGCCGTCTTCTGCTGCTGCGCCGTGGCGGCCGGACCGGTCTCAGCCGGCTTGGGAGCGGGCTTCCAGTCGACGGATATCTTCTCGACTTCGAACTTGGCGGTGACGCCCATGCCGCGCAAGGACTCATTGACCTGCTTGGCGTCCGCGTCCGTGATGCTGCCTGCGGGCGCGTTCTTGGCCAGGATGAGGCGCACGCGGCCGAGCTTGTTGAGGCTGTCCTTGAGCTCGGGGTTCGCGGCCAAGGTCTGGGGGAGCTCGGCCAAGGTGGTGACCACCGGGGCCAGGTTGGCGCGGGTGATGTAGATCTTGGTCTTGGCCAGGGCCGCGGAGGTCTCGGCCTGGGGGACGGCGATGGACTGGGTCTGCTCGGGAGCGGCAGGCTTGAGGCCGGAGGCGAAGGCTTGGTCCGGCGTGACCGCGGCCGAGATCTCCGCGGAGTCGGCCTTGGCTTTGGAGCCGGTGAAAACGGTGTCGAGGACCTGGGCCTTGCCCGCCGAGTCGTTGGCTTGGGAGATCCGCTCTACGCCGGCCTGCAGGACGAGCTGCGCGGAGACGATCTCGGCAGGGGTCTCGGTCTTCGAGGTCTGCGGGGCGGCCAGGCGGAGGGGGGCGGAGACTGAGACCGGGACTGCGGCCTGCGTGAGCTGGATGGCTTGGGTGGGAGCGTTTTGGGGGATGACGACTGGGGCGGTCTTGCCGGCCTCGACCACCGAGGGGGCGGCGGGCATGACCTTGATGGAGCCGGAGAGGCTGGCCGGGGAGAGCTGGATGCTGCCTGGGTTGACCTGGATGAGGGAGACGCCGGAGCTGCCGGTCTTGCCGGTGGCGGGGGAACCGGTGTCGGAGACGGGGGTGTTGACGCTGGCGTTGGCGCCGGCGTAGCACTCGAGGCCGGGGGAGATGAAAACGAGCGCGAAGCTGAGCGCCACGCTCGTCGAGGCCTTGATGAGTCTTCGGGTCTTGTCCATCTTATTGCCCATCCTCGCGATAGTATGGGTCCGCGAGAGAAAGAATGGCTGGGCCCAAGGGGCAGGGGGCCTTGATTTTAGGGCCCTGTGCAGCTTGGGACCTTTGCCGGACTCTCCAATGCTAGCTTAGCCCCAAAAGCCGGGATTGGCAAGGTTTTTTTCTGGGGTGCGTCTAGGCGGCGCGGGAGAAACACCGCGCGGCCAAGCTATCCAGCCGCGCCATGGCGCCCTTGTCGCCGAAGCGCACGAACTCGGGGTCGCGGAAGAAGGTCGTGAACACCGCGTAGGAGCCCCAGGCCACCACCAGCACCGACGTGGTCAGGATGGTGTAGAACCTCTGATAGCCGAAGCTCGCGAACAGGCCGAACTGCATGGTCAGGCTCGAAAGCTGGTAGAGGTGCATCATGGTGTTGTGACCGATGAATCCCACCTTGCGCATCTTGTTGATGGCCGGGATCAGCGGCCCGCCCGAGAGCATGCCTTGGAGTATGTTCAGGAATATGAGGCCGATGCCGGACCAGGTGTAAACCAAGGGGTTCTCGCCCAGAGGCCCCAGAACCAGACGGTTGAGGAACTCGAAGCCGCAGAGCTGGAAGTACACGAAGAAGAGGTCCCCGAAGTAGGCTTTGTATATGCGCAGGAGGCCGGTCATCCTGCCCAGGAACTTCATGTAGGTCTGGCCGAACACCGTGAAGATCGCGTCCTGGAACTGGTACCAGGACGTGGAGAGGATCGCCCGCATCACGGGCAGCTCGCCTTTCTGCACGCTCGTGATCATGAAGCCCAGGCGCACCACCAGGTTCAAGCCGAAGGTCTTGTAGTAAAGATAGCGGAAGTCCTGCTGGTTCGGCTTGGTCATGCAAGACCTGAAGATGGCCTTCATGTTGCGGAAGAAGTCCATGTCGAACTCGACGAGGCCCTTCTTCTTCGGCACCGGCTTGTCGTGCGCCTCGGCCTTGGCAAGCTTCTCTTTCCGATACTGCTTCTTCTCGTGGTCGTCGAGGAAATAGCCCTTCAGGTCCTCGAAGAAGGCGGTCTCATGCAAGGACACCTTGCAGCAGACCGCGTCGTGGAAGCGGCTGCGCAGCGTGCGGATGAAGTTGCGGTCCTCGGGGGATATCTCGGTGAGCAGGTTGCTGCCCATGCCCTCGGAATAGGTGCGCGTGGGATAGACCACCATGAAGACCCGGTCCGCGCCGGCAAGGACTTTGTGGTTGTCTTCCAAGAAGAGGTCTGAGTGGCAGACCCTGCGCAGGTTCCCGTTGCCCTGATGGTCGAGGTCCGCGCCTTGGCAGAGGTAGTAGGCCCGCTCGAAATGAGTCGCGGTCTCACCTTTGACCGCGGTGTCCACGGCCAGGATCACGGCGCTCCTCGGGTCGATCTGCGGGCCGCTGGGCTTATGCATGGGGCCTCTACATTATAGCTATAGTTCGAAGAGAACGTGGTCGAATATCTTGGGCACGCCCGCGGCCGCCTGGCCGTCGAGCGCGAAGAAGTTCCAGTCTTCCTTGGCGTCCGCGACGAGACGGGGCTCGCCCAGGTAGCCGTCCCAGGTGGAGATGAAGACCTTCATCCCGGAGAAGGTCTCGATCGAGTCGAAGAACCGGTTGGAGAAGGTGAAGGTGACGAGGCGCTTCTTGAGCTCCACCTTGTCCGTCACGTCTCCCAGAAGAGGCGCGCCGAAGGAGTCGGGCGTGGAGTCCTCGGCGCCGAAGGAGCGGATGCCCCAGCCGTAGAGCAGGAAGCCCTGGTTGAACTCGAAGTCGTCGCGCGCATGGCCCAGCTTGGGGAGGAACTTGCGGCCCGGCTGGCCCGGGAAATCGAAGAACACGTTGAAATAGACGTGGTCGTAGCCGTGCGGCGGGTTCCACGCGTTGGTGACCCGCTCCATGCGCAGGCGCAGCTGGAGGTCCCGGCCGCTGGTGTAGGCGCCGACGCTCTCCAAAGACAATTGGCCGTCGTAGCTCGGATCCGCCGGGGCGTGGACCTTGCGGTGCAACCCTCCCTTCTGGTCCCTGGGAACCTTGGCTTTGGCCAGGATCTCGTAGGGATTGCGGACCTTCAGGGGCACGGCAGGGGACAGGATGTGCCCGCCGGCCTTGGTCGCGGCCAGCAAGGCGACCGTGTGCGGGCCGTTGTCCAAGGCCGCGGTGTCGAGAGAGACGGTCCCGGAACCGGCCGGCAGCGGGATGCGGCGGCCGTAGTTGTCGTCGGCCAGAAGGAAGATCTCGGAGATCTCCTGCGGCTTTTTCAGGCACAGGCCCAGGTCCAAGGTCCCTTTGACCGCGCCGGTCGGACAGCCCTTGAGCTCCATCTCCGGCGCTGTCCGGTCCGGCTCGGCTTTCCGCGCCCCCTTGATGAGGAGGAACGACTCCGGCGCCAAGGCCAAAGAACCCGTAGCGGCGGTGCGGCCCTCGGAAGAGAGCAGGACCTCATGCGCCTCGAAGCCGCCGGGCAATTCGTAGAACATGGAGTCCGCCGCCGTGTTGAAGACCGCCACACAGGTCTCCTCCCGGAGGCTCATGGAATAGGCGAAGAGCCCGCAGCCCGGCGAGGTCCGCTCGACTACGAGGTCGCCCCGCGAGAAAACGGGATTGGCTTTGCGCAGCTCGATGAGTTTGCCCAGGAACGCGGCCTGAGGAGAGGCCCGGTCGTAGAACTTGTCGTCGAACATCTTCTGCCGCGAGAGCGTGAAGCCGGCCTCGGTGCCGTAGGTGAGGCACGGGATGCCGGGCAGGGTGAAGAGGGCCAGCAAAGACTGCTGCACCGCCGCGGCCGAGCCCCGGCTGCAGATGCGCTCCACGTCGTGGTTGTCCAGGAAATTGACCCAGAGGTGGCGGTTGTGGCGCTTGGCGCGCAAGGCCTTGCCCAGGCGCTCGGTGGGGAGCTTGCGGAAGAAGACCTGGGTGAGGGCTTCGTTGAGAGGCAGGTCTATGGCCGAGTCGAGGCGGCAGGTCCGCCCCTCCTTGACGTAGCGGTTGATGGCCTTGTAGTCATAGGACCAGACTTCGCCGAAGACGAGGAAGTCGTCCTTGCCCTGCTGCTCCGCGAAGCGCTTGACGCCGAGCTCGCCAGGCGCCTCGTCATGCAGGAAGCGCTCGTAGAAGGATTCGGGGGTGTAGTAGACGGTGTCCACGCGGAAGCCGTCCACGCCGACGGCCTCGATCCAGTAGCGGTAGATCTCCTTGAAGCGCCTGACGACCTCGGGGTTGTTGAGATTGATGTCGTCGAGGTCGCCCATGGCGTAGGTCAAGGTCTGCTCGCGGCTGTTGAAGTCCGTGATATTGGGCGTGAAATTGTAGACGGCCGCGGCCTTCTGTCCCGGGATGTTCGGGTTGTTGAGGCGGAAGACGGGGTCGTTGGGGGCCTTGGGCGGCAGGTCGGGGGGGTAGGAGCCGTCCAGGCTGCGCCAGTTCTTCTCCGGATGGGCGGGGTCGTAGTCCTTGGCGTCCACGGTGAAGTAGTTGCCGGTGTGGTTGACCACGATGTCCTGGATGACCTTGAGGCCGAGCTTGTGGGCTTCGGATACGAGCTGCTGGTAGTCCTCCAGCGTGCCGAAGTGGGGGTCGATCTTGGTGAAGTCGTAGGCCCAGTAGCCGTGGAAGCCGCGGGTCTTGATGTAGGGGTTGATCCACTGGTTGTGCACGGGAGGGGTGAGCCAGACCGCGTCGAAGCCCAGGGCCTTTATGTGCGGGAGCCTGGAGATGACGCCTTTGAGGTCGCCGCCCTGGAAGCAGTCGTCGTTGTCCGGGTCGAACTCGCCTTTGCCGAAATCGTCGATGGTGGCGTCGCCGTTGCAGAAGCGGTCGATGAGGATGAAGTAGATGACCTTGTCCTGCCAGGCTTTGAGGCTCATGGGGTGTGGTCAGAATGTACAAATTTTAACGGCATGGCCACCGGCCACCTCTAAAGGAACAAACGAACCGAAGAATGGCCCGGGCCCCTCGTAGGGGCCCGGGCTACAAGAACGGCAACGGCCCTATTTGGCCTTGGATTTGACAAAGACTCTCACGCCGTGGGGCGGGACCTGCACCCAGACCTTGGCGCCGCCTTCCTGCGGGGCGTAGGCCTTGGCCTTGTTGGCCGGGTCCACGGCGTCTTCGAGCACCGTGCCCGCCGGGGTCAGGCTGCCGTCCACGTACATGTCCGCGGACCGGGCCTCGGTGGCGGTGTTGAGCACGACTAAGACTTCTTCGCCCTTGTAGATGCGGCTGAAAGCGTAGATGCCCGCGCCGTTCTGGTCCGACCAGCGCACGTACTGCTCGCCGCGCGACAGGGCCGGGTGCGCCTTGCGCAGGTCGGCCAGCTGCTTGAGCCAGAGATAGGTGGGAGCGTGGGTGTCGAACTTGTCGCCCGCGGAGCTGGGGAACTTGTACTGCCCATCGGCGAACATGTCCGGCCGGTTCTCCGGGTCCGCGGGGAGCCACGGGCCCTCGGGGTCGAGCCGGTCCGTGGTCTGCCGGAACGCCTGCTCCGTGCCGTAGTAGATCAGCGGGATGCCCGTGCTGAAGAGCAGGAAAGCCATGGCCATCTTGAGGACGCTCACCGGCTCGCCGTTTCTTAGGAAGCGGTAGGTGTCGTGCAGGTCGATGAAGCGCAGCAGGCGGCTCACCGAGGAGCCCAGCACCGACATCGCCTGCTTGAGGCTGTCTTCGATGGCCCGCGCCGGGGCCTTGCCGTGCAAGGCCCAGTTGAGGCGGCGGTACTCGGGATAGGCGTAGGCGCTGTCGATTCCCGCCTCGTTGAGGTCCCGGGCCACGTCCCCGTCCACGCCCGTGGAGTTCTCGCCCAGGATGAAGAGGTTCTTCTTGCCGAGCTTGGCCGCGTACTCGCGGACCTCCTTGGTGAAGCGCACGCGGAAAGCCGGGTTGATGTGGCGGATGGCGTCGATGCGGAAGCCGTCTATGTCGGTCTCCTTGAGCCACCACTGCGCCATGTGGATGAGCTTCTCCTGGACCTCGGGCTTCTCGGAGGCCCAGTGCCTGTAGTTGGGGGGGAAATCGCCGTTGATGGCCTGGTCGTGATCGTCCCAGTTCCCGATGACCCCGTGCCGGGTGAAATTCTCGGGCGCGGTCATCTCGGTCGGGAAGAGCTTGTGGTTCCAGACCCCGATCTCCTTGGGCGCCTGGTCCAGGCCGCGCCACTGCGAGCCGTCCTTGTACTCGAAGACCGGGCCCACGTGGTTGATGAGCAGGTCGAAGACCACGCGCAGGCCGCGCTGGTGCGCCTTGGCCACCAGCTCCTTGAAATCCGCCATGGTGCCCAGTTGGGGGTCCACGGCCAGAAGGTGCAGGGGCGCGTAGCCGTGGTAAGCCTCGGGGATTCCCAGGACCACCGGGTTGAGGATGATGGTGGTCACGCCCGAGCCCTGGATGTAATCGAGCTTGTCGATGAGGCCGCGCAGGTCGCCGCCGTGGCGGGTGTTTCCGCTCTTGGGGTCGCCCATGGGCTTGCCCTGGGGGCTGCGCGCGAAGCGGTCCAGGAAGACGGAGTACATGACCTCGTCGCGCCAGTCCTCGGGGGAGGCGGTGTAGGCGCGGTTGGGGTCGATGGCCACGGAGGCTTCGGCCAAGGACTTCGGAGCCTCGGCCGGGAATTCCGGCTCGGTTCCGATGGCCGGGTCGACCGCCTTCTTCTCGAAGGGGGCCGCCAGGCGCACCGGCAGGGTCGCGGAGACGCGGCGGAGGGACTCGCCCTGCAGGGGCGCCACGGCCGGGGCCGGGCCGGAAAGAGTGGCGTTGGCGACGAACTGTCCGCTGCCGGCGGAGGGCACCGCGGCCGCGGCCGGAGCGGTCCGCGAAATCGGGGCGCTGACCGGCGCCTGGAGGACGGTCTTGACCTCGACCGGAGCCTGGGGGGCGATGACCGAAGGATCCAGGCCGGCCTTCACGACCGGGACCGTGAGGGAAGCGCCGCTCAGGGAGCCGGAGAGGTTGGCGGGGGCCAAGAGCCCGACCTCGAGCTTGGGCAGCGCCGTCGGGGAATTGCCGCCCACCGCGGCCGAGGAGTTCGCGCTTTGGCCGCCCTCCGCCGAGACCTGGCCGGAGACCACGTTGCCGGCGAAGACGAAGCCCGGCTGGGCCGCCAGCAAGGCCGCGATCAGGGCCAGGGCCAAAGACTTGCGCAGGGCTTCGTGCTTCATACTGTCAGTGTAGGGCGGCAAGTCATCACATGCCTGAGCCGTCCGGTCCCTCCGGCCCAGTGTGTGGGCCCAGCCGGAAATGGGCCCTTAGGGCCTGCTCCCTGCATCCTCGTGAGAAGTATTGTGCCTATACGCGGGAATATCAAGACCTAGGGCTTTTCTTGAACACCAGCTTGGTGCCGATGAAGGTCTCGGAGTAGAGCTTCTTGGCCGCGCCGAGGGAAAGGCCCGCGCAGTGATGCGGGAAAGCCGCGTGGTCGGCCAGGCGGTTGGCAGGCCCGTGGAGGATGAGCCCCCCGGTGAAGAACATGACGAACTCCCCCAGGGCGTTGGCGCGGACCGAGGTCCCGACCTGCGGCGGCTCGTATTGCAGCCGGCCGTCCTTCTGCTCGGACACGCCGCGCTCCGGGTGCGCGAAGCGCTCCTTGGATACGATCCAGAGCGTCTGGGGCAGCGGCTGGGCCAGCCCTCCGAAGGCCGCCGAGGAGTAGGACAGGGAGAAGCTCTTCAGGGACTGGTCTCCGCGCATGAGATGGATCTTCTGCTCGGCCAGGTCGATGAGCAGGTAGGTGGTCATGATCTCCCATTGCTTCTCCAGGAGCCGCTTCTCCTCCTGCAGGGCCAGCCCGGCCTCGTACACGGCGCGGTGCGAGCTCGTCAGCCCCGCCAAGGAAGCCTTCAGCCGCGCCACATCCTCGGCCTTGAGGTCGCGCAATGACTGCAGGTCGGCCGCGGCCGCGGCCGACTTCTCGCGCTCCTTGGTCAACAGCAGCCACTCGGACCGGCGCGGCTCGGCCTGGGACCGCACCCAGGAGCCGGTCAGATGCATCCCGACCAGGATCGCGGCCCCGGCCGCGGCCACCAGGCCGAGGGGCGCGCGGCGCAAGAGGCGAAGTGTGGTCTTCATCGTCAGTAGATATAGACCTTGGTGCCGACCGGCACCGTCTCGTAGAGCTTCTTGAGGTCGGCCGCGGCCAGGCGCACGCAGCCATGGGAGGCCGGACGGCCCAGGAGCTCCTCGTGCAGGGTCCCGTGGATGAGGTAGCCGTCGCCCAGGTTGAGGACATAGGCGCCGAGCTCGCCCGGCACCTTCCGGCTCGGGTCCTCCGGCGGGGGGATGGGCGACCGGGCTTCCACGTAGGCCCAGTCGGGCTTTGTCCACTCCGGGCTCTCCGCCTTGCCGATCACGCGGAACTCCCCGCGCGGGGTCACGAACTCCCAGCGGCGGCCGGTCTTGGCGTCGACCAGCGTGCCGCCGCGACCTACGGAGCAGTCGGCCTGCCAGAGCAGCTTCAAGCCTTTCTTGAGGTAGAGCTTGTTGACCTTGGCGTCGACTACGACATGGAGGCTGCCGCGCACGCGCTGGCCCACCTGGCGGCGCAGGACCGAGACCTCGCCCGCGATGACGTGCTGGGTGCGCAGGAACCCCCGGTCCTGGGGCAGGAAGTTCGGGAGCTTGTTGAGGAACTCGCTCTCCTGGGAGTCGGCCTGGATCTGGGCGCTGAGGTCCGAGATCTCCCGGGCGCGCTGGTCGAGTGTCCGGGCCACGGCCCCCAGGCGGTCGTTGGCGCGGTACAGGCTGACCACGGCGCGCGCCAGGCGCAGAGACTCGGCGCCGAAGGCCAGCACCCAGCAGGTCAGGGCGATGACGGTGAGCCGGCCCCAGTCCATCATGGCCGCTCCGCCAAAGAGCGCAAGGCTTCCTGGAGCGCGCGGCGCGGCGCGGGATCGTCCCAGATGCGACGCCGGGACAGGGCCGCAGTATAGGCCCGCCGGGCTTGGGCCCTCTCCCCCCGGCTGGCGAGCAGAGCGCCCAGGCTGAGATAGGCGGAGGCGAAGTCCGGATCGGCGGCGATGGCGCCTTCCAGGTCGGCTTGCGCCTGCCTCGGGCGGCCCTGCAAGGACTCCAGCACGCCCTTGTCGTTGAGCAGCTTCGGGTCGCGCGGGGCTCGCGCCAGGGCTTGCGCGATGACCGCGAGCGCCTCTTCGGACCGCCCCTGGCGCCTCAGCGATTCGGCTTTGAGCGCCGCCTGCAGGGCCGGGCGAGGCAGGGCCGGCTGGGCGGGGTGGGGGATGGTGCGCAGCCCCCAGAGTCCCCGGATGGATTGGACTTCCGGGGACGAAAGCTCCGGGCCGGCGATGGCAGAAAGTACGCTCGCCGCCTCCTTCCGGCGGCCGAGCTGCCGCAGAGCCAGGGCTTGGTAGACTCCCCAGAACGCGATATTCGGGGCGGCGCGCAGAGCCTCATCGAAGTACTCCAGGGCCCGGCGCGGCTGTCCCGATCTGCGGTACACCTCCCCGGCATGGACCAAGGCGAAGGCCCAGCGCCGCTCGAAACCTCCGGCCCCGCTCCTGGTCCAAGGGTTGGATTCGACCGCCTCCCGGCAAAAAGGCTTCAGCCAGGGCAGCGCCGCGAAAGCGGCGGGGTCGAGTTCGCGCAGATCTTCGAGTGAGACGAGGATCTGTTCCGAGATCCTGGGCGAGTCCCGGTCGCTGATCGAGATCGCCCAGGAGAGTTTGTTGACGTAATCCTTCCGGGGCTCCGCCGGGTCGGGCTTGGGCGCCGCGAGGGCGGAGCCCTCGCGTCGGAGCCAGGCCGCGTCGAGCGGCCCCTTGGCGGCGGTCGGGTGGTGGACCAAGGACCGGGCTATGGCGTAGGAGACCACAGGGTCCATGAAGCGGTACCAGTGGGTAGGGTCGCGATAGATCTTCCCGCCGTCCCGGGCGTAAGGCAAGCCGTCGAACGCGGCCTCCAGGTCGGCCAGAGGCGTCTCCAGCTCGGCCGCCGCCGCCCGGACCACGGCATTGGTGTCCAAGGCCCCGCGGCACTTCTTTGCCGCAGCATATTCCCTCAGGGCGCCGAGGGTGTCGCCTTGTCTGGCCAGGGTGCGGGCCAAGAAGTAGTGCGCGTATTCCTCTTCCGGGTGTCGGGACAGGGACCGTCGCCAGAAGGCCGCGGCGGAGGAGAGGCCGTCTTTCCCCTCAGGGTTCCAGGCCTGGAGGGCATCCTCGTGCCAGAGCCAGGGCGGCAGATGTCCGCCCGGCGGGTTGTCCAGGCGCCTGGGCAAAGTGCAAAGGACCGTGGCGGCGCCCGCGCGCCGCGCGGCCAGGACCATGCCGCGGAGGTAGTCGGCGAAGGGCCCCAGAGGAATGGGCCGTCCGGGCCCTGTCAGCGGGGCAGAGGCGCCGCTCTGCGGGAGCCCGAGCCACCGGCGCAGACGTAGGGCCAGCAGGACCCGCCGCGGCGGAGGGCCGGCATCGCTGCGGGACTCGTTGTTGCCGCTCATGAGCACGATCAAGTCCGGGGCGTAGCGCAGGACTTCCTTGAGGACCAAAGTTTCGCGGTAGCTGTCGTAGGCCCCCATGCCGCAATGCACGACCTCGACGCGCCGGCCGGGCAGGACGTGCTCCAGCACGTCCTGCAGGGCCCGTCCGGCAATCCGCTGGGGGTCTAATTCGTACTGGTACGCGACCGAGCCGCCGATGACGAAGACGCGGAACGTGTCCGTGGATTTGAGCGCCGGGAAGCTGGAAGGACGGGAGAGCGGCCGCCGGGAGACGCGATAGGCGCGGCCGTCGGGGCGGAGCTCTTCGGCGAAGAAGTCATCGTAGATGTCGAGATACCAATACCGGGCGTCCACGGTGGAGGGCAGGTCGGGGGTCCGGTCCCCGCCGCGATGGCGGTGCAGCATGCCGGCCGCCAAGGCGGCTCCGGCGAGAACGGCCCCTAGGATCGCGAAGGTCCGTCCTCGCCGGGTCATGTCAAGAAGGCCTAGCAGGCTGCTGATAAAGTCCGTTCTGCGAGCGCCCGGCGGCCGTCTGCCGGGCGCAACCGACCCGCGAAGCGGGGCGGCAGAACCCATCCGATAGGTTGCACGAAGGATGGCGCCTTCGGCGCGACTGGCCCAGACAGCCCAGACAGGCTGCGCCTGTCTGGGCCAGTTCGGGGACGGACTGTTGCCCGCTACCGAAAGGACTGTGTCCGGACACAGTCCTTTCCGCAGGAGGGTTTATCAGCAGCCTGCTAGCGCAAGACTCGCGTATCCTGGTCAGGGTCAGGAAGGTGGTCAGGCCCGCATCAAGCTCGGTGTGAACCGAGGCCTTCCGGGCCGTCGAATTGATGATTTTCTCCGGAGCCTGCATCCGGCTGATATTATAGCCTCTCTGGCTTTGAAAGTGCCAAGGGACGTGCGGACGAGAATGTGAATCCCAGCAAGCTCATTGCGACGATCAATACGACCGCGTGACGCGAGATGCTTGGTGGGGCAGACCAGGCCAGAACGCAGAGGTTCCAGCCCGAGTGCAGGACCAGGGGCACTAGGAGCGAGCGTGTGCGTAGCGCGGTGATACAAAGCACCACGGAGATGATGGCCAGCGCAATGGCCTCTGTCCGTGTCGGGAAATGCATCGTCACGAAGAAAACTGAGACCAGTGCTGTGGAGATAGCGGGCGAACCGAGGCGGCGAAGCAGAAAATTGAAGCAAAGTCCTCTATAGAAGAACTCTTCGGCCGCGGGCCCGGCCGTCGTGAAAGCGACGTAGTCGAAGGCCGTGTTCACCCCCAGCGGCATCCGACCCCCGGAGGAGGTAATCGTGCCGGTTAAGGCGACAGCGGCGAGGGCGAAGATGGTAATGAGAACCAGCCTGTGCGTCGGCCCCGGGTGCCACGATATTGGGCGCAAGGGATATCTGCGGGACCACAACAGGACCCCTCCGAGCATCCAGATGTTCGTGAAGATGAATCTCTGCCAGGAAACATCTGGCCTGCCAAGCCACCCTGGCAATCCCAGGATGATGGCAAAGCCGGTGGCGATGACCATGATGACGCTGGCCTCATCGACAACTGCCGGTTGCGGCGCGGTCTCTGCGGCGCTCATCGAGGTTTCTTGAGCCGCGACTTGATCAGCGACCACGCCAAGCGGACGAGCAGGAACACGACAGCGAATACGAAGACCAACAGGAGGCTGGGGACCCAAGGACTCATGGCCGCAGCCTGATGCCCTGTCCCTAAACTGGCATGACGGGATGCTGCGAAGAGTTGCTGCAGGGTGGTGAGCGACATGCCCAGGGCCTCCGCGATCAAGATTGCTGCTTCCCATCGCGCGACTTCATCTTCTTCCATCCCAAGCGGGAAATGAGGAACAACGCCGCGGCGCAGAAAACAAGGAACAAGGCCGGCAGCCATGGGCTCATGACCTCGGCTTGATGACCACCCATCGCGCTTCCCGCGGGGAAGCAGTTCTCAAGAAGTGTGCATCGGATGAGATAGTTCGTCATTCCCGTAACCTCCGTCGATATCGGACCGTACGCCCCGGCAAGCCGGTAACCGCTATCGCCGCGTATCTACAACACGGACGCGCCAAGCGCATTTTGGAGCATGTCGAGGCATATCCCTTGCAAAGCCGAGCCAGATTCTGAAAGCGCTATCTTACCACACCTTGACCGCGGCGGGATGCTTTGTAGACCGGGCGCTAACCTAGCCGGGTCCGCCGCAAGCGTCCCAGCCATCCTCCGCGGGTTCAGTGCTCTCCACCCATCTGTGTGGCCACGGATGAGATCTGATTCTTGATCTGGTCGAAGAGTCCGGGCATGAACCTCTTCATGGCCACGCCGGAGATAAGGACGACTCCGACGACGACGGTGAGCATGAGCAGGTACTCCACGGTATTCTGGCCCTTCCGGTTGGAGAACAAACCTTTCCATTTCATATGGCCTCCCGAGCGGTTGCCTCGCTCGTGGTCTCAGACACGGGAGGGCCTGGAAAGGTTCTTGGAATTCGGTAAATTCCTAGTTACTACTTGCCCTGTCCTAGCGAGGTGGCGGCCCCGGAGATCATCTGTTGGATCGAACTGAAGAGGCCAGGCATGAAGCGCTTGAGAGCGACGCCGGTGACCAGTACGACGCCGACGACCACGGTCAAAGCAAACACGTACACCAACGAGTCCATCGGCTCGGAACGCCTGGCCACGGGCCGCAGACGGTCCCGAATTTTGTCCAGCAGCCTGGCAGGCAAGGCTCGCTTGCCATGCTGGCGGAAAGCCGCGCTGGCCTTCTTGAAGCGCTCCAACTCCCGGCCGCAGGAGGCGCAGGCGCGCAGGTGCTCGGCGACCTGGGCCTTGCGCTCCGCCGGCAGTTCGCCGTCGAGGAATGCGGAGAGGTCTTCCGCGCTCACATCATGCGCCATTACTCCTCCTCCTGGCCGAGCCGCTGCGCGAGCAGCATGCGGGCCCTGACCAAGCGCGACTTCACGGTCCCCAGCGGAACATCCAAGGATTCGGCGATCTCGCCGTAGCTGCGGCCATCAAGCTCGCGCAGCACCAGCACCGCCCGTTCCTCAGGGGTGAGTCCAGCGAGGGCCGATTCGATGCGCGCCTTGAGATCCTGGGCTTGCGCCTGCGCCTCCGGGCCGGGGGACTGATCCGCCGCGTCTGCCGGCTCCGAGTCCACGGCTTTCGGGTCGTCGGCCCGGAAGAACCGCAGGAAGCGCCACTTCGCCTTGGCGCGCAGGAGGTTCTTCCAGGTGTTCACTGTGATCCGATAGACCCAGGAGCCGGGATCGGCTTCTCCGCGGAAAGCTGGCAAGCCGCTCACCGCCTTGAGAAGCGCCTCCTGGGTCAGGTCCTCCGCGTCCGTGCGGTCGCCGGTCAGGCGCAAGGCCAGGTTGTAGACCATGGCCGCGTAGCGCTCGACCAACTCTTCCGGCGTCATCTCAGACCCGGCTCCGGGGAGAAAAGTTCTCCATCCGTCCTAGCTCTCCGGCTCGAACATGTCCTTGCCCACGCCGCAGACCGGGCAGGTCCAGTCCTCCGGGACCTTCTCCCAGGGGGTGCCGGGCGGGATGCCGTGCTCCGGGTCGCCCGCGGCCGGGTCGTAGACGTAGCCGCACGGCATGCAGACGTATTTCTTCATTTCATCGCCTCCTTGAGCCTGGACGCGACCTTCTGGCCCATGCCATAGGCCGCTGCCAGGGCCGCCGCGTCCGGGACGTACTGGCACTTCACCGGCTCCACCGTGGCCACGCCCATCTCGGTCAAAGCGTCCTGCACCAGCTTGAGGGACTCGCCGGCCCAGCCGTAGGAGCCGAAGGCCGCGCCCACCAGATTCTTGCGCCGCAGGCCCTTGAGGTAGCTCAGCAAGTCCGCCACCGTGGGGAACAGCTGCTTGTTGATGGTGGGCGAGCCGACCAGGAGCGCCCCGGCCTCCAGGAGCTCGGTGGCCACGTCGCTGCGGTGGCTGCCGCTCAGGGGCATCACCACGGTCTCGACCCCGGAGCCCATGAGGCCTTCGGCCGCGGCGCGGGCCAGCCTGTCGGTCGAGCCCCACATGGTGTCGAAGACCACCACCGCCTTGTTGCGCGGCTTCTGCCGGGCCCACTCGCCCCACAGCGAGACGATCCGGGCCGCGTCCTGGCGCCAGACGGGGCCGTGGTCCGGCGCGATCATCTTGGGAGCCAGCCCGGACTTGGCCAGCTTGTCGAGCAGCGTCAGGACGATGTCCGAGAAAGGCAGCAGGATGTTGGCGTAGTACTTGGCCGCCTCGACGAAACGCTCCGGGGTCTCGTCGTCGAAGCGCTTGGATGAGGCCAGGTGCATGCCGAAGCCGTCGTTGGAGAACAGCACGCCCGCGCCCTCGAGATAGGAGAACATGCTGTCGGGCCAGTGCACCATCCGCGTCTCGATGAATGAGAGCCGCTCGCCGCCCAGGTCCAGCTTCTCGCCGTCCTTGACCGCCTGGACCGGCACGTCCCAGTGGAAGTGCGCGTTGAGCGCTTTGACCCCCATGGCCGAGGCGAAGACCTTCTCGGGCTTGATGAGCTTCAGAACCCGGGGCAGGGCCCCGGAATGGTCCATCTCCGAGTGGTTGGAGACCACGGTGCGGATGGACTTCGGATCGCAGACCGAACTGATGCGGGAGAGCATCTCGTCTGCGAAGGGGGCCTTGACCGTGTCGATCAAAGTGGGCTTCTCAGCCATGACCAGGTAGGCGTTGTAGGTCGTGCCCCGGCTGGTGGCGTAGCCGTGGAAGTCCCGGATGCCCCAATCTATGGCGCCCACCCAGTAGACCTTGTCCGTCACCTGTACCGCTTGGAACGGGCCTTTCATGACGCCTCCTCTGAGAAACCTAACGGGACCTGCTCGAGCTCCAGCTGCACGCCGGTCTTGGCCAGCACCGCCGCGCGCACCTGGGCGATGAGCGCCATGACGTCCCGGGCCGTGGCCCCGCCGACATTCACGATGAAGCCCGCGTGCTTGGGCGAGACCTGGGCGCCTCCGACCGTGAGGCCTTTGAGCCCGCAGGAATCGATGAGGCGCGAGGCGAAGTCTCCCGGCGGCCTCTTGAACACGCTGCCGGCCGAAGGATATTCGAGAGGCTGCTTTTCGGCCCGGGCCCGCAAGGTCGCGCCGCGCGCCTCGCGCAGTCGGCCCGGGTCGTCCGGCGCGAGCTGCCACTCGGCGGACAGGAAGACCAGGCCGGCGACGCCCTCCACCTTGCGGTAGCCATAGCGCAGCTCGGGCCGGGCGCGGCGCACCAGCCGGCCCTCCGGGTCCAGGGCTGTGAAGGAGACCAGATGCTCATAAGTCTCTTGGCCGAAGGCTCCGGCGTTGATCCAAAGCGCTCCGCCCACGGTCCCGGGTATGCCCGAGAGCTTCTCCATCCCCGTCAGGCCCGTCTCCACGGTGCGCGCCACCATGGCGTCGAGGACGGCGCCGGATCGGGCTGCGACATGGGTCGCCGACACGGCGAAGCCGCGCATCCCGCGGGTGGAAGCCGTGACGCCCGGCAGGCCGGAGTCGCTGACGATGACGTTGGAGCCCAGGCCCAGGACCGCCAGCGGCAGCCCGCGGCGGCGCACGAAGCCCAGCAGCCACACCCATTCCTCCTCCGATTCAGGGAAGACCAGGCTTTCCGCGACGCCTCCGACCTGGAAGGTGGTGTAGGGGGCCAAAGACTCGTTGAGCCGGCAGCGGTCTTGGAAACGGGTCTTGAGGTCTTCGCTCCAGGCCATGCCTCCAGTCTATAAAATCGGTGTCAGGCTTTCACGAAGGCTTCGGGTTCCTGCCGGGGTCCGAAGTCGCTATAATGACACGCAAAGCCAAGACCGAGGAGGCAACCGATGCCGGAATCTTCAGGTTTCAAGGGTCAGGTCGCGGTGGTGGCAGGCGGGGCGTCGGGCATGGGCAACGCCGCGGTGCGGTTGCTGGCCGGGAACGGATGCCGGGTGCACGTGCTCGATGTCCAGAGCACGACCGACGGCGCGTTCCAGCCGTGCGATGTCCGCGACTACGGCCAGGTCCAGCGCTGCATCCGCGACGTCGTGGCGAAGGACGGCCGGATCGACCTGCTGTTCGTCGCCGCCGGCGTGCACCTGTTCGCCAACATCGAGGACACGAGCATCGAAGAGTTCGAGCGCGTGTTGTCCATCAACCTGAGAGGCGCGTTCCACGTCCTGAAGGAAGTCCTTCCGGTCATGCGCCGGCAGCGGTACGGCAACGTCGTGCTCATGGGGTCGGACCAGGCGTTCGTCGGCAAGGGCAGCAGCGCGGTTTACGGTCTGACCAAGGCGGCCATCGGCCAGCTCACCAAGAGCAGCGCCATCGACTACGCCCAGTACAACGTGCGGGTCAACTGCATCTGCCCGGGGACCATCGACACGCCGATGGTGACCCCGTCCGTGGAGCGTCTCCATCGTGCCAGCGGCATGCCGACCGAGGCCATCTACGAGGCCCTGCGCAAGGCGCAGCCCATCCAGCGGCTCGGCACGTGCGAGGAGATCGCCAAGGCCGTTCTGTTCCTGCTCTCCGACGACTGCCCATTCATGACCGGCGCCCTCGTCGCCGTGGACGGCGGGTACACGTGCCAGTGAGACGGGGCGGAGTCATTCCTGCGGACAAACTGGTAAGATGTTGGCGCGAATGAAGATCCGCTTGCGCTGTCTGCTTTGGGCGCTGGCCCTGGCGCCGGGGTTCTCAAGCTGCTCGACGGAACCCGTGACCTCCGAGTTCGGAGACGCCGCGTCGGCGCGGGCCGGCCGGGTGACGCGGCGGTCCTTGAGATGCGGGGATCCCCGTTCCATCCGCGACTTCAAGGATTACCTGCTCGCCAGTGTGAACCCGGACCCCTACGAGGTCGAGCGTTGGGCCCTGTGCCTGTGCGGGGATGCGGCCCGCCAGGCCGGCGTCAACGGGCGCCGGCCCCTCCCGGCGCAGGCCGCGCTGGCCGCCCCCGCCTATGACGTGAACAGCCGCGATGAGAGCGTGGCCCAGATCCGGGATTGGTTCAAGGGGAACCTCCCCATCACGGAAGCGCAAGCCGCCAAGATGACGGACTGTCTTTACGGCAAGGAATAGGGGCCAGGATGGCTGAGACCCAGCGGCCGCATGGCGGGCTGGTTCCCGCCATGGCCTGCATCTCGCTCTCGGCAGCCTTCCTGGTCGGGGGCTACGAGTTCGCCCGCAGCACCGTGGCCTCCCTGTTCATCGAGGCGTTCGGCGCCAGCCGCATGCCTTATGCCATGACCATGGTCCCGCTGCTCATGGCCCTCCTGATCTACTGCTACGGCCGCATCCTCACCCGCCTGGGCAGCCTTTGGACTTTGCAGGTCTCTTTGGGGCTCTCCGCGGCGGCCTTCCTGGCCGCCTACGCGGCCTTGCGTTCCGGCTGTAAGCCGGCCGTGGCCGGCATCTACGTATTCACCGAGGCCTACATCGTCATCCTGGTCGAGCAGTTCTGGTCCTTCATCAACAGCACCTTGGACCAGTCTCGGGCCAAAGCTTTCAACGGCCCGATCCTAGGAGGCGCCGCGGTGGGGCCCGTGCTGGCCGGCCTGGCCCTCAACCGCTTCGCCTCCGTCCTCGGCTCCGAGCAGTTCGTGCTCTTGAGCGGCCTGTCCCTGGTGCCCGCGGCCGCTCTGGCTTACGCCGCCTATCGGCTCGCCGGGGAGCCTCAGCCCACGGTCGCGGAGCGCGGCGGCGGCAGGGGCCCGCTGCGCTTGCGCCTCATCCTCGACCACAAGGTCCTGCTTTTCATGGCCGGGGTGGTGGCCCTGTCCCAGTTCTTCGCGGTCGCGACCAACCTGCGGCTCTACGAGCTGCTGGAGACCGCGCTGCCCAACAAGGACGCGCGCAGCGCGTACCTGGGGACCTTCTGGGCCATGGTCAACGGCCTGGCCTTCCTCATGCAGTTCGTGGCCACGCCCCTGGTGCTGCGGCGACTGCCCTTGGCCATGATCCTGGTGGGCATCCCGCTGGTGCACGTCTGCACCGCCGGCCTGATGCTCGCCCATCCCGGCCTGACCGTGGCCGCGGCGGCCCTGCTCCTGTTCAAGGGCATCGACTACTCGGTGTTCCGCGCCAGCAAGGAGCTGCTCTACATCCCCCTGCCTTTTGACGCGCGCTACCGCGCCAAACAGGTGGTGGATGCCTTCAACTACCGCTTCTCCAAGGGAGTGGCGGCCGGCGGCATCTCTTTGGCCAAGAGCCTGTTGGGGGTCTTGCCCGGCTGGGCCTATCCGGCGATCAGTCTGGCCGCGGCCGGGGCCTGGGTCGCGGCCGCGGTCCCCCTGGCGCGGAAAGCCCAGGAGGGGACCAAACCGGCGTGACCGCCGCGGCCTTGATCGCCCGCGCGCGCCGGGTCGCGGTGCTGACCGGCGCGGGCATCTCCGCGGAGAGCGGCTTGGCCACCTTCCGCGACTCGGGCGGGCTCTGGGAGCAGCACCGCGTGGAGGACGTGGCCACGCCCGAGGCCTTCGCCCGCGACCCGGCCTTCGTGTGGCGCTTCTACAACGCCCGGCGCAAGGCCGGCGCCTCGGCCGCGCCCAACCCCGCGCACCTGGCTTTGGCGCGGCTCGAGCGGAAGGTCCAGTCGGTCGTCATCCTGACCCAGAACGTGGACGGCCTGCACCAGCGCGCGGGCAGCCGCCAGGTGCTGGAGCTCCACGGCAGCCTCTGGCGCGCGCGCTGCACGGAATGCCGGCGGGCCTTCACGGACCTGCCGGTCGAGCTGCCCCTGCCGCCCCGCTGCGCGGACTGTCGGGGTCTGCTGCGGCCCGACATCGTCTGGTTCGGAGAAGCCCTGGACCCCGATGTCCTCGGGGCGGCCGCGGAGGCGCTGCAGGTCTGCGACCTCTTCCTGGTGGTGGGGACTTCGGCCCAGGTGCAGCCCGCGGCTTCCTTCGCTTTCGCCGCGGTCGAGCGGGGCATCGGCGTCATCGAGGTCAATAAGGAGCCCACGGCGCTTTCCCGGCTGGCTACGGTCTCTTTGCAGGGCCGAGCCGGAGAAATCCTGCCCGCTCTTTTGTAGAATGCGCGGACCCGGCGCACCGGGTGGAGGATCCATGGACATAGCCTTGCGGGATCGGTTCACGGCGTTGTGGGCCAAGCATTTCGACGGCGCGGATCTTCCCATCTGCCTGTTCTACTCGGATGATGAGTCCTGCGGACGGCTCCTGCATCCCGTCAAAGAGCACGTGTGCATGATCGGCCAGCTTTCCGTCGCCCGGCGCGGCGAGGACATCGCTTTCACCGGGGAGACGCTGGGCTGTCCGGGCGGCAAGCGCTATCTGGGCTTTTCAGCGGAGCTCAGGCCGGGCTTCGAGCATTTCCTCTCCTGCGGGATACCGGGCCGGATGGAGGGGGAGCGCTATAAGAAGACCCCGGAGCTGGTGCGGGAGTTCATGAAGGACGCGCCGGCCATGAAGGCCCCGGCCAAGTACGCCGTGTTCAAGCGCTGGGACCGCCTCACGGCCGAGGACCGGCCCGAGGTCGTCATCTTCTTCTCCCCGCCGGACGTGCTCGCGGGCCTCTTCACCCTCGCCGGCTTCGCCGAGAAGGACCGGCATAGCGTCATCGCTCCGTTCGGCGCGGGCTGCGCCACCATCGCGCAGTATCCCTACCTGGAAGGCCGGGCGCCCGAGCCGCGCGCCGTGCTCGGCATGTTCGACGTATCCGCCCGCCCTTTCGTCCCCGAGCGGACGCTTTCCTTCGCCGTGCCCATGCCGAAATTCGCGCGGATGGTCGGCGACATGGAGGAGAGCTTCCTCATCACCTCCTCCTGGGCCAAGGTCCGCAGCCGCATCGCCCGGCCGGCCGCCTAGACCTGGCGGTCGATGACGATATGGACGCGCCTCTCGCCCGGGAAGACGGGGCTGGGATGCCGGCCCTCGAGGTCTCCCCTCTGCGGCTGACCCAGCCGGCCGTGGACGTTCATCTCGACCTCGATGTCCAGCGGGGTGTCGGCGCGCACCTCGGGCATGATGAGGTCCTCGGACCGGAAGGTGAACTTGACCGGGAATTGCGGGTTGACGATGCGCTGCACAGCCACGGGCACCCCGCCGCGGTTGCGGGCGATGATGAACATGACGGCGTTGTCGCGGGGCGCCTTGCGCTGCAGGGCCGAGGCGATGGTGACGGTGCCCGACAGGCGGAACTCGCCCCGGCCGCAGGCCGCAAGCAGAGCCGCGGTCAGGGCTAAGGCCAGCCCCAGCACATGACCGTCAAAGCATTTCCTGATGACAGTCAGTGCCAGCGCGCTACCGCGCGCTAGCAGGCTGCTGATAAAGTCCGTTCTGCGAGCGCCCGGCGGCCGTCTGCCGGGCGCAACCGACCCGCGAAGCGGGGCGGCAGAACCCAGCCGATAGGTTGTATGAAGGATGGCGCCTTCGGCGCGACTGGCGAGCCTTCGGCTCGCCAGTTCGGGGACGGAATGTTGCCCGCTACCGAAAGGACTGTGTCCGGACACAGTCCTTTCCTCTGGAGGGTTTATCAGCACCCTGCTAGGCGGCCTGGGGCCGCGGAGAGGCGCTCTTCTTGATGGCCAGCCATAGGTAGACCGTGGTGGCGACAGCGGACAGGAGTGTGAATTGGGGCACCTGGGCCGGGACGAGCAGCAGGATGCACTGGACCGCGATGACCAAGGTCTGGGCGTAGACGCTGAGGTTGAACAGCGCCGGGTACTTGAGGCCTGATTCGGCCAGCCCGTTGATGAGCAGGGCGATGAGCGAGTAGAACAGGGTCGCCACGAGCTTCCAGACCGCGAAAAGCATGAAGGCGGCGATAAATCCGAACGGGTAGAGGACCAGGCGCAGGTCCCGGGCCAGCTCCCGGTAGAACTTCGCGTCGAAGACCTTGGTCTGGGTGCTGGGGACCTTGGAAAGATCGTATACCTCGACCTTGCCGGCCGGCTGCAGGACATACAGGGCGTTGCCCGTCACGTACGCCGTGACCTTCTCGGCCGTCAGCATCTGCGCGGTGACCGGCTCCTCGCGGCTCGTGTCGATGGTGAAGGCGACCTCGTTGATCGTGGGATGGCGCACCGTGACCTTCTCGTTGGTGGGTGTGGAGAGGCGGCCCTTGGAATAGGTGACGGCCGGGACGCTCGTCTCCAGCCATTGGAAGGTCCCTTCCACCGAGGGCCAGACGCGCATCTTCAGGAAGACGAGGAACACGATGGAGAATAAGAGCCCGAGATAGCTCAGATAGAGGAGGGACCGGCCCCAAGTCTGGCCGGCCACCTTCTTGTAGAATTCGATGCTGGTGATGCTGTTGACGGGGTCCAGGATTATCATAAGTTCCTCAGTGGCGAGAGTATATCAAAAGGCCGCTCCGTCCGGCTCAGAGCCAGCGCTCGCTGCGGCGCTGGCGCAGTTCCAGGCGCCGGCGCCACGCGCCGCGCAGCTGCGCTGCAGGGAAGAGGCGGGCCGCCGCCAGCAGCAGCTCCACGCAGCCGAGCGCGTCTGAGACCCGGACCATCTCCGGCGCGATGCGGCGGGCGCCGATGCCGTTGTGGTAGTTGACCAAGGGCAGGGCCACTCCCGCGGCCTCATAGCCGAAGCTCTGGTAGGCGGTGGCCTCGCAGGTGCCGCCGGTCAGGCGCCGGCGCTGCACGGGCCGGCGCCTTTTCTCGATGACGGCCGCGGCCCGGTCGAGGAGCCCGACGAGGTTGGCGTCGAAGAGCAGCGCCTTGTCGCCCAGGCGGATGACCGGCCCCCGGCCCGGCCGGGCGCCGGGCAGGGACCGCGAGGCTTCGATGGATATGATGGAATCCTCGTAAGACGCCTGGCTGCGGCGCGCGAAGTCCAGCGCGCCCACGAAGCCCACCTCCTCGGCCCGGTGCAGGAAGACCGTGAGGTTGGCCTTGATCCGCGCGGCGGCGGCCCGGCGCAGGGTCTCCAGGGCGATGGCGCAGCCCAGCAGGTCGTCGATGGAACGCGAAGAGACCCAGCCCGCCCGCACCTTCCAAGGCGTGAGGGCCAGGACGCCGAAAGCGAGCCGGGCTCCCGGGCGGGGGGGGCGGGTCCAGGCCAGGGCGAAGGCGTCGCCTTTTTTCGGCGGCGGGCCCAGGACGCCGACCGCGGCCGGCCGGTTGTCATGGGGCGCAGGCGGGAAGGCCTCCACCGTACAGCCCTCCAGCAGATGGCGCGGGTGGCCGCCCTTGAGGATCGCCCGGGCGCCGCGGGGCGTGACGGACTCGATGTGGAAGCCGGGATGGTCCAGGTGCGCGGCCAGGACCAAAGCCGGGCCCGTCCCGGCGCCCGGATAGGACACCATCAGTCCGCCGCGCCGGCGCTGGACCCGGACGCGGCCCCCCAGCTCGCGGTGCAGCCAGGCCAGGACCACGCGCGTCACCGCGGCTTCGTAGAAGGGCGCGGTGGGCACTGCGGTCAGTTGGCGGAAGAGTTGCAGGAGCGCGGGGGCCATTTGGCTCAGAGCCCGAGCCCGGGGGGTATCTGGCCTTTCAGAAGGCTGCTCACCGAGTTATTGAGGAGCACATAGGCGTGGTAGCAGCCCACGACCAGCTCGTAAGTCATAAGCACGGCCAGAACCGTGTAGACCCAGCGCGCCATGCGCGAGATGACGGGCGAGCGCCAGACCAGGATCAGGCTGAACGGGCCCAAAGCGGTGAAGGTGAGCACGATGATGCCCCAGTGTTGATAGTACCACGGGAAGCTGACCAGGTTCCTGCCGCAGAAGCGGCAGAAATTATCCTCCGCCGCCACTTGGGCGCGGCAGTTCCAGCAGACGCCGCCTTCCTTGGGGTCTTTGCTCATCGGGCCGCTGACGCCCCGGTATTATATCAGTCTGACCCCATTCTGGTATAATCTAATCCAAGGTCCGATCCTCAAGGAGGTCATCTGATGAAGATTAAGCTCGCCGTTCTGGCCGCCGCCCTCGCCGCGGTCTGCGCCGGCGCCGCCAACGCCCAGGAACCGATCACCATCTCTTTCAACGGCGCCACCTACACCTTCGACCGGCCCGCGCTCACGGCCCTCGCGCCCCGAGCACAGCTGGCGCGGACCAACAACCAGCAGAACATGGCGCTGGCCAAGATCAAGCTCAACCCCTACCATCAGGACATGAACGACACCCTCATCGCCACGCTCCAGCCGGGCCTGGACGTCTACGCGGTGGTCCGGGAGCTCTACCTGGCGGGCTTCAAGGCGCAGTCCTACTCCGACGACCACGGCTACTATTACATCGCCGTGGACGTCGCGGGCGTCGACGCCGCGGACTCGGCCATCGGCCTGGCGAAGTACTACTACGTCACCCAGGTGTTCGTAGGCAAGAAGGTCTACGACGCGTTGTTCCCGCCCGGCCAGCCCTAGGACCCGGAGGCCTTGAGCGCCTGGCGCAGGCGCTCGGCCTCTTGCCGGACACCCTCGCGCGGCGGCCAGGCGGCGAAGGCCGACTCGTAGGCGGAGAGGGCCTCCTCGCCCCGGCCCAGACGAGCCAGGATGCGGGCCAGGATGGTCGTGCGTCGGGCCAAGGCCATGCGCTCGCTGACCCCGGCCACGTCGAGGCGCAGAGCGCCGCCCTCGTCTACGCTGGGCGAGAAGCGCGCCAAGTCGTAGACGGGATCCGCGGCGCGAGCCGGGCCCGCCGGCTTCTGCCCTACCGCGAAGACCCGGAAGCTCTGGTTCTCGTAGAGGAGGCGGAAGCCTTTGAGCTCCTCAGGCCGGAAATGGAACAGGACCGCCGCTGCGTCGGGCTTGAGGCGCAGGCCGCCCGAGGCGTAGCGCGGCCCGCCCGGGGCTTCGTCGAGGATGTCCTCGGTCGAATACACGAAGAGCGTGGCGCCGTAGCGGCGGCAGAAGGCCAGGAACTCGGGCTCGCCGGCATAGAGGGACCGTAAAAACTCCATGGTCTTGGCGCGTATTCCGGGCGCCTCGAACTTGGGCTGCAGCAGGACCGGCGAGCCGGCATAAGTCAGCAAGGATGCGGAGAGCCCGAAATTGGCCAGGACCGGCCGGTCCGGACCTCCGTTCTTGCGCAGCCAGCGGATGAGGGCCAGCACGTCGGCGGAGGACACTCCCGGATGGGTTTCCGAGCCGGCCCAGGCCGCGGAGATCCGCAAGACCGGGTTGAACCGGGACGAGGGAGCCAGCGTCTTGGCGCCCTCCAAGGCGGCCAGCAGGAAGAAGACGGGAGGCAGCCAAGCGGCGCGCAGCCAGCGCTGCGGCAGTCTTGTCGCCGCGGCGCAGAGCAGGAAGGCCAGGACCGGCGTCAGGCGCAGGATCAAGGCGGTCCCCGCCAAGTAGAAGACCAGGAGCGCGTCGACGACGGCGGGGGGCAAGGGGCCCCCGTCCTTTTCGGGCGGGCTTTCTCCTTTCCCGAAAAGGGCGGCGGCGACGCGAGGGACCATGATGAAGCCGAGCGGCACAAAAGCGAAGATGAGGAAGCCCGGCGCCGGCGACTGGAACGGCCCCATCCACAGAAGCCGCGCGTCCGCGCTCAACTGCGCCGGGTCCGCGGGCATGCGCAGGCCGTGGCGCAGCTTCTCCCAGAACATCCCGTAGACATGTCCGTAGGCGGAGAGTTCGCGGGAGAGATAGGACGACAAGCCCAGCGCCGCCGCGGTCCCCAAAGCTATGGGCAGGACGCGCCGCGGGAAGACCAGCGCCAGGAGCAGTCCGTAGCCGAGGAGCATCACCGGCGAGAGGATGAAGGCGGTCTCGCGCAGGGGCGCGCAGAGCAGCCCGGCCGCGCCGGCGCAGGCGACCAGGACCCCGACGCAGACGCGCAGGCGGCTGCTGGCCGCTTCATCCCGGCGGCAGCGCCAGCCTGTCCAAGCCAAAGCGATGAAGAGGGCGGCCAGATGGAACCTCGAAAAATGCCAGCTCGCCAGGGCCACGCCCAACAGCGCTCCGGCCGCCGCGGAATGGACCCGCCAGAGCCGTTCCTCGCTGTCGAGCGCCGCCACCAAAAAGGCCAGGCTGGCCAGCAGGAGTGGGAGGGTGAAGCTCTCGAACACATAGGTGCCGATCCCGTTGGCCATGCCGGCCCAGGACAGGGCGAAGATCGCCGCTGAGGCCAAGGCCAGGGGCGCAGAGCGCGAGAGCCGCAAGGCTATGGCGTAGAATGCCGGGACGGCCAGGCTGGACATGACCGCGCAGAAGAGGAGCACGAACCAGCGGAAGTCGCGCAGCGGCGTGAAGAGATTGATGACGCGCCAAGTCCAGCCCGTGGCCCGCTCCATGGTGAGAGTGAGCTCTTGGCGGGTGCGGATACCCTCCGGGTATTGGGCGTCTCGATCGAGCTCCGGGATGCCTGCGCCGTTGGCCACCAGCAGCGCGTAGCGGTACTGTATGGCGCTCTCGTTGCGGAAAAAACCGGTGTCCGCATCCGGATTGAAATACGGCAGCGACACGTCCTGCCGCACCCGGAGGTAGATCTGGGCGGCGGCGAGCACTGACAGAAGGGCCAGGGCGAGGCGGCGGCCGGCGCTGTCCATGGTCTTATTTGCCTGCGGGGGCCTAAACTGGTAGAATTTTTCCCTTACCGCTCCGGGTCCGGGTGGCGCGTTCGTCTAGCGGCCTAGGACGCTGCCCTCTCAAGGCAGAGATCAGGGGTTCAAATCCCCTACGCGCCACCAGGCCCCGGAGACTCTTTTGTCCGGCCCCGGGGCCCTGCCCCATCGTATATAATATCCGGCCCCGCCATCATGTCCATAAGAGCCAAACTCTCGCTGCTGCTCGTCGCATGCATCGCCCTTCCCCTCGGCCTCGCGGCGGGCCTCACCGTGGTCAACGCGCGCTGGGCCCTGCGCCAAGCGCGTCTCGCCGGCTTGGAGGCGGTGGCGGAGCTCAAGGTCACGCGCATCAGGGACTTCTTCCAGGAGCGCCACGCCGACATCGCGGAATTGGCTCGGAGCACGGCGCTGACAGACCTCCTGAAATTCGCGGCGAGCCGCGGCGTCCAGACTTCCGATCGGGACTATCTCGCCCAGCGCGCCCGGCTGGGCAGGCGCCTGAGCGCGTTCCGGCTCCACCAGGATTATTCCGACATCATGTCTGCCACTGCGGACGGCATGGTGGTTTTCTGCGGGGATTCCAAGTACGAGGCCTGCGCCGTGGGCAGGACGCTCCCGTTGGGGCGGAAGGACCTGGAGGCGAGCCGCAAGGGAGTCTGGCTCGGCGACATAGATTGGAAGCCTTCGGGCCATGGGGCGAGCCCCCACATGCTGCTGGCCGCCCCCGTCCGCGACGAGGGGGGGCGGTTGCTGGGGGTGGTCGCGGCGAGCCTCAGCATGGGCCGGGTCTTCGCTCTCATCCAGGACAATACCGGCCTGGGCCAGACCGGTGAGACCGTGGTCGGCCGCGGCACCGCCGATGGGATCGTGCTGCTGGCTCCCACCCGGTACGACCCCGGGGCGCTTTTCAAGACCTTCACCAGGCGCGACGCCCGCGGCTCGCGGCTCTTCCCGATCCAGCGCGCGGTCAGCCATGAGCCCGGCTCCGGGCCGGCCATGGATTACCGCGGCGAAAAGGTCCTGGCCGCCTGGCGCTACATCCCGGAGCTGGACTGGGGCGTGGTGTCCAAGATCGACGCCGACGAGGCTTATGCCCCGGTCCGGCGCCTCATGACGCTGACGCTGCTCCTGACCGCGCTTCTTCTTGGCCTGGGCGCGCTGGCCGCCTTCTTCGTGTCCGGCTCCGTGGTCCGCCCCCTGCGCGAGTTGCAGAGGGGCGCGCAAGCCATCGGTCAAGGCGAACACGACTGCGCCATCGAGCCCGCGTCCGGGGACGAGTTGGGACAGCTCGCGCAGGCCTTCAACCGGATGGCCCGGGACGTCAAGGAGAGCCAGTCCAAGCTGCGCGAGGCGGCCAAGCTGCGCACGGACCTCATCTCGCTGATCAACCACGAGTACGCCAACGGCCTCACCAACATGAGGCTGGCCATGGGCCTCCTGCGCGCCACCGAGTCCGGCGTCCCGGATGAGACCAGGCGCAACGCCTACCAGGTCATGCTTCTGACGCTGGAGAAGCTCAAGGGCTACACCGCCAACTTCCTCAACCTGCACCGCTTGGAGTCCGGGCAGTTCGAGGCGGCCTTCCAGCCCATCGCCGTCCGCTCCGTACTGCTCGACGACCTGGTCACTCTGCGCCCTTTGGCCGAGGCCAAGCGGCAGAGCCTGACCTTGCAGGCCGGCCTGCCGGAGGACATGCCGGTCGCGGTCCGGGCCGACCCGGACTGCCTCTCGCTGATCATCAACAACCTGGTCACCAACGCGGTCAAGTACACCCCCGAGGGCGGCCGCATCGTCATCCGCGTCTCCTTGGAAAAGGGGCCCTTGCCCCGGGTGAGCTTCTCCATCGAGGACAACGGGATCGGCATCTCCGCAGAGGACCGCCAGCGCATCCTCCCCGGCTTCTACCGCACCAAGGAGGGCCAGCGGGCGGCCAAGGGCTTCGGGGTGGGCCTGCTGCTCGTGCGCAAGCTCCTCGAACAGCACGGCAGCCGGTTGGAGATAGCCAGCGAGCCCGGCCAGGGCTCCCGGTTCTCCTTCTCTTTGCCCGTCTGGACGCAAGAACCGGTTTCCCCGGCGTCCTGACCCGGCGCGCCGCCTCAGTCTTTGGGGACTCGCGCACCTGCGCGATGGCGGCCGGAGGGCAAGGTGCGAGGACAGCGCAGGCTGAAGACGGTCCCTTCGGCCGCGGAAGAGACGAAGGAGACCTTGCCTCCCAGCCCGCGCTCGCCCAGGAGCTTCATGCTGTAGGTCCCCAGGCCGCGGCCCGAGCCCTTGGTGCTGAACGAGCGCTGAAAGACCTGGTATTGGGAGTCCTTCGGCATCACGCTGGGGTTGTGCACCCAGAAGATGACCGCGTCCGGCCCATCGCAACGGCAGCCCGCGGTGACCACGGCTCCCGGCGGCTCCGCCTCCAGGGCGTTCTTGAGCATGTTGCCCAGCACCCTCATGAGGAGAGGCCGGGCTGTGGCCAAGCGCGCGTCCTCGCAGTCAGGGGCTAGGCGAAGGGCGCGGTTGCGCCCCGCGGCCGAGGCCGCGTAGAGCTGGACCGCATCCTCGACCGCCTGCCGGGCCTGGAACCCGACCGGCTGCGGCCGCAGTTCCCCCTGCTCCAGCATGGTCAGCTCGCGCTGGGCGGTGATCTCCTCGATGATCCGGCCTGTCACTTTCCGAAGGATCTGGGCGTACTGCGCCGCCTTCTCTGGCGGGGCCTCCACCAGCATCTCCACGTAGCCGAGCATGGCTCCGGCCGCGTTGAGCACGTCATGGAAGAAGATCCGCTCCAGGGCTTTGCGCAGGTTCTCATCGTGGATGTCCAGCATCGCGAAGATGGTGAACCTCTCGCCTCGGTGGGAGAAGGGAGTGGCCCAGACGCGCAGTTCCCAGCTCTCCTTCGGAGGGCGCGCGCGGATGCGGTACTCCCTGACCGCGGCCGTCGCTTCCAGGACGGCCGCGCAGGCCTGGGCTGCGCCGCAGGCCCGGCAATACTCCGTCGTGCCGCAGCCTCCCGGGGTCTCATGGGCATGCAGGCACCTCAGCAGCTCTCCCGGCCGCCAGCCCAGCCGGGCGGCATTCCCCTTGCCCATCACGGCGCGGAAGCTCTTGTTGCAGAAGACCATCTGTCTGCTGGGGTTGAGGATGATGACCATGGCGGGGACCGTGTCGAGCATGGCCTTGATGTGGGGGGCAGCGAGCAGCAAAGAGTTCTGCCGGCGGACGATGCGCGCGGGCTCCCTCTCCGCGGGCAGGAATTCGGTGGCCAGGCTTTTGGTCGGCATGCGCCCTCTCTTCCTGGAATGATAGCAAACCGGAATGGTGCGAGAGTCAAACCCCGGCTTGGAAGCGGCGCAGCAAAGTCAGCATCATCCGGCCGTCCGCGAACCTCACGCGGGCTCGGGCTTGGTAGGAGCCCGGCTCGATGTCGGACCAGTCGCACCACCAGAACCCGGAGCCATGGCGGCAGGGCAGCCAGGGTCCCTGGCCGATGCGCACCTCGACCGCCTGCGCTTTCCTGGGCGAGCTGATGCGCAGGGTGTAGTGGGCCGGGGCGACGGTCTCGCCTTCTTTGGGGAAATCTATGGCCGGCGCCTCTCCGGCCGCGGCGTCCGGCGGTTCCTGTCTCTGCGCAGAGTGCGGCGGGGTGTGTCGGCGTCTCATGTCTTCACCCTGGTGACTCATGGGCAGGAGACGGAGGCCTCGATGACATCCGCCTTACCCTGGTTCTCTCAGTATAACAGCGCAGGGTCAGGAAAGCGTCAAGCGCGGCCGGCTCCCTTTGATTCTCGTTCGACGAAGGCCAACGGGGCGCTGCTGGGCGTGCGGGACCGCGCGGTGGGCGGCGGCTACAGCTTCGCGGTCTGAGGAACTCGGGGTCCTGCCGCCGGCCACCCCGCCGGGTGCTCGCTTTCGCTGCGCGCCCGGCGGGGTGCCCCGGCCGGCGTCACCCCTGGCCTACTAAGAGAAAGACTTTACTAGCTGAGGTGCTTGCTGACGAGCTTGGTCATCTCGAACATATTGACCGTGCCCTTCCCGAAGACGGCCTTCAGGTTCTCGTCGGCGTTGATGTTGCGCTTGTTCTTGGTGTCCTGCAGCTTGTTCTTCTTGATGTAAGCCCAGAGTTTCTTGACCACTTCGGTGCGGGGAAGGGGCTTGGAGCCGACGACCTTGGCGAGCTCCGTGCTCGGGGTGAGTTCCTTCATGAAAGCGCTGTTGGCCATTGTTGTTCTCTCCTTTAGGTCCGGACTGAGCATCAATTGTGCCTGATTTCTCGTCTCAGGTCAAGGCCTACCAGTTCTCGGCCGTGACCTCGTAATAGGCCTGCGGATGGGCGCAGGCCGGGCAGGCCGCCGGCGCGGCTTCGCCTTCATGGATGTAGCCGCAGTTTCGGCAGCGCCACTTGACCTTGGACTTCTTCTTGAAGACCGCTCCCGCTTCCACGCTGGCCAGCAGGCCTCGGTAGCGGCGTTCGTGCTGTTTCTCCGCCACGGAGATGGAATCGAAGAGCTTGGCCGCGGCTTCGAAGCCCTCGGAGCGCGCGGTCTTGGCGGAATCCGGATACAGGGAGCCCCACTCGTGCGCCTCCCCGGCCGCCGCGGCCTTGAGGTTCTCCGCAGTGGTTCCTACCTTCCCCGCCGGGAACAGGGCCTGGACCTGGGCCTCGCCGCCCTCGAGCAGGCTGAAGAAGCGCTTGGCGTGCTCTTTCTCCTGGTCGGCGGTCTCCTCGAAGGCCCAGGCGATCTGCTGAAAGCCTTCCTTGCGGGCCTGGCCGGCGAAATAAGTATAACGGTTGCGGGCCTGCGATTCTCCTGCGAACGCCCCGATGAGGTTCTTCTCCGTCTGGCTGCCTTTGAGCTGCATGTTCGAGCCTCCTATTCAATGCTTCAGGTTCTTGAAGCGGCGGTGGACCCAGAGCCATTGCGAGGGGGTGGCGCGGATCATGTCCTCGATCTTGCCGACCAAGAGGGCGTTGGCCTTTTCCGGATCCTTGAGCACGTCCTTGAGTTCCAGCTCCGGGGAGAGGATGATGCGGATCCGGCCGTCGGGCTCGCGCTTCTGGGTGGCGGGAACTACGGCCGCGCCCGTGCGCACGGCCAGGGGGGCCACCGCGGCCAAGGTGTCCACCACTGTCCCGAAGAAAGGCGTGGGGCTGCCCATGGGCGGGGGCATGTACTGGTCCATGGCGAAGCCGATGCTTTCCCCGCGGCGCAGGGCCTTGAGGACCGCGGGCAAAGTCCTCGGCTGATAGACCCCCCGGCAGCCGGCCGAAAGGCGGCCGGCCTCGATCTGCAGGTGCAGCCATTCGGGCTTGAGGTGCCGGGTCACCAGGAGCAGGGGGATGCCGTGGAGCCCGCCGATGGCCAGCATCAGCTCCCAGTTGGCGAAATGGCCGGAGATGAACAGGACGCCCTTGCCGCGGGCGTTGGCCCTGCGCCAGTGCTCGAGACCCTCCAGAACCGTGATGCGGCCGGCATAGGTCCGGTAGTGGCCGGGGAAGGGGGAGAAGAAGTGCATGAGCTCCAGAGCGAGGATGCCGTAGTGGCGGTAGTTCTCGGCGAGCAGACCTTCGCGCTCGGTCGCTGAGAGCTCGGGCAGGCAGCGGGCCATGTTCTCGCGGCCTATGGGCTTGCGCTTCCAGTCCAGGGCGAAGAGGAGTCGGCCCAGGCCGCGGCCTAAAGTCACCTCCAGGCTCCGCGGCAGCAGGGAGACGGCCGTGCCCGCGCAGAACAGGGCCACGCGCAGGAGGGCCGAGAGGAAGGGGTTCACGGAGGGATTATTGCAAATTCGGATGGCCACCCCCAACGGAACCGGCGGCCCCCTCATAGGGGGCCGCCGGTTGCGCGGAGCCCGTAGGGCTCCGCGCCATTCTACGGCAAGTCTCTTGCCTTTTAGGGTACGACCTTGAACACCTTGTCGTGCGGATGGACCTTGGCCGAGACCTTGATTCCCACCGAGTCGCCGGGCTTGGCGTCGGTCACGGGCTTGTGGTCCACCTGCATGGAGTCCACGACCTGCGTGATGTCGTCATGCGCGCCGCGGATGTGGATGGTGTCGCCGACCTTGAGGGTGTCGCTCATAGCGATGACTCCCGCCGAGACGTGCGCGAAATAGTGCGTGATCTTGCCGATCTCCTTTTCAGCCATGGTGCCTCCCGAATCCCTGTTTGTCATTAGAAGATATTTAATGGCCGCGCGCTTGTCAATCCGCAAAGCGCGAGCCCCCGCCCTTGCGGGCGGGGGCTCTGTGCAACGGCTGCGTCGGTTATCTGGAGGCCTGCTTGTAGTAGTCGTCCCAGCCGCCTTCGTCGTCACCGCCGCCGTTGCTCGGGTCTTCCTTGATGTCCTTGACCCACTTGGCGAACTTGGCGTAGGAGCCGTCTTTGGCCCAGGCCAGCTCGTCGTAGCCGGCGTTGTAGCTGCCGCTGGGAACGTAGATGGCCAAGCCGAAGGCGTCCTTATACTTGCTGCCCGTGGCCGCGTTGGCGGTGATGACCTCGTTGGCCAGGAAGCTTTCGAGCTCGGCGCCCTTGCTCTTGACCGCCGCGTCCTTGGTCCCGGCGTCCACCAGCCGGAGGAAGTGCAGGAGGTCCTTGTTGTCGCTGTAGTAGAAGTGCTGGGCCTGGCTGCGCGCGGACTTGATGAGCGCGGTCTCGTTGGCCGCTATGGCCGCGTCGGACCAGGAGCCGAGCAAGGAGAGGAGCCGCGACAAGGCGGCGGACTTGACCGCGGACTGGGTGGCGCCCCGGTTGATGCTGGTGTAGTGGGCGGTGTAGGCCTCGGCCGCGAGCTTGGCCAGCTCCGCGGCCGGCATGCCGGGCTTGGCCGTCAGCGGTCCCAGCAGCGCGTCGTAGGTGTAGCCGTCGCCCGGCTCGGTCTCTTCCGAGCCCACGACGTAGTCCGTGTAGCTGCGTATCTGGTAGCCGACCTCGGCCATCTGCATCAGGCAGGCGTCGGAGGCGTAGATGTCGAGCTTGCCCGCGGCGGCCAGGGCCGAGCCCATGTCCGGGGTGGTCATGTGGTTGCCGGACTCGTCATCGTAGGAGATCCCGCGCAGCCAATTGTCCTTGGAGAGGGCCAGGCTCTTCTGCCAGCCGCTGCCGTGGTTCCAGACGACGAGCATGTAGTGCTTGGCCGGGGCGTTCTTCTTGGCCCAGCCGATGAAGTCCACCAGGTGCTTCCAATCGCCCATGTCGGCCTTGGGGATGTCCTGCAGGACGGGGCTGGAGATGTGGTTGACGTCGGCGTCCTTCTGGCGTCGGCGTCCTTCTGGATGATGTAGCGGCGCTGGCCGGTCCAGTCTCCGTCCGAGGAGTCATAGCCCTGGATGCGGCCCAGCTCCACGGCGATCTTGACCTTGTCCGTGGAACCGACCTTCTCCATCTCGTTGACGTCCCCGAGGCCGAACTGCTCGAGGTTGTTCTTGGCGTTGACGTAGACCATGACGGTCCACTCGGCCACGCCGGCCTTCGGGGCCTTGGCGACCTGGATGGGCTGGGCCTGGAGCGACGCGACGATGCCCTTGACGTCTACGCCCTGGTCGAAATCGATCTTCTCCGCGGCGGCGAACCCGGCGCAGAAGAAGGCTGCGGCGACGGCGAGTGCGGCTATCCCTCTTTTGGACATTCTTCCCCCATTAGGTGCGGACTAGCCCGGATTATAACATAGAAAACGGGACTTTCGACCCAGGGTGGGGGTAGGCCTTCCGGCCCTCAGCCGCGGTAGCGGCGCACCAGGCGCATGGGCGCTCCCACCAGGCGCAGGGCGCGGGTCTCGGCCTCGCGCCGGATGCGCTCTTCATCGAGCGTGACGAGCCGCCGGTCCTTCATGAGCCAGCGGCCGTCGCACATGACGTGGGTGATGTCGCCGGGATGGGAGGCGTAGACCACGCTGGCGCCGAGGTCGTGGCGCGGCACCCAGTGGGCCTGGTCGGTGTCGAAGAGCGCCAGGTCGGCGCGCCGGCCTGGGGCGATGACGCCGGCGCCTGGGAAGCCCATGGCCCTGGCGCCGGCGGAGGTGGCCAGCCGCAGGAGTTCCGTATGCGGCAAGGCCTCGGGCTTGTGCTGTTCGTTCTTCTGAAAGAGGCCGGCCAGGCGCATGACCTCGAGCATGTTGAGGTCGTTGTTCGACGCGGGGCCGTCCGTGGCCAGGGCCGTGTGGACGCCCGCGCCTAGGAGCCTCTGCAGGGGCGCCATGCCCATGCCGAGCTTCATGTAGGTCTTGGGGCTGTGGGCGACCGAGACCTTCTTGCGGGCGAGTATGGAAAGGTCGTCTTTGCTGACCGAGATGCAGTGGGCGGCCAAGGCCGGGACCGGGCCGTCGAAGAGCCCGAGCCGGTCCAGGTGAGCGACGGGACTGCATCCGTGCCGGGCCAGCGAGCGTTGGACCTGCTCGTCGGACTCGGAGAGGTGGAGGTGGATCCCGACTTGTAAGCGCTGGGCGGCGTCGCGGACTTGGCTGAGGAATCCGTCCGGGCACATGTAGGGGGAGTGCGGGCCTAATGCGACGCGCAGACGGCCGTCAGCCTGCATGTGATGGGCGCGGGCGAAGCCCAAGGTGCGCTGGAGGGTGGCGCGCCCGACCTCTTTGTCCGTTCCCAGGCCGAAGAGGCACCAGGCCAGCAGGGCCTTCAGGCCGGACGATTCCACGACTTGGGCGACTTGCTCCATCCAGAAGTAGTGGTCGGCGAAGCCCACGGTGCCGGAGCGGATCATCTCGCAGGCGGCCAAGGCGGAGCCCCAGTGGACGTCCTCCTCTCTTAAGGCGGATTCGGCGACCCAGATCTTCTCGTTGAGCCAGCGGTCGAAGGGGAGGTCCTCGGCCCAGCCGCGCACGAGGGCCATGGGGCTGTGGCAATGGGCGTTGTAGAAGGCGGGGGTGATGAGGCGGTTGCGGCCGGGGATCATCTCGTCGGGCTTGAAGTCCCGGGGGATGCGGCCCACCGCGAGGATGTCCTTGCCGGAGACGGCGACGTCGCAGCCGCGCAGGACGCGGTCCTGGGAGTCCAGGGTCAAGACGTCGGCGCTTTTTATCAGGACCTTCATGGGCCCGTATGATACACAATGCGGCGGGACCGTTGTCTATCGGAGTGGACTTGTCTACAATCTACGTTCAAGCGCAAGGAGGCTGAGATGAGGCACTCGGACTGGCGGCGGATCATCTTGCTCGCGGCGGCCCTGGCTGCTCCCCGGCTCGCGGCGGCCGCGCCGAGCCTCTCCTTGGAGAAGGTCAAGGCCGCCCTCCCCGGATTGGACAGGCTCGCTCAGCGGACCTTGCAGGACACCGGCATCCCCGGCATGGCCATCGCGGTGGTCTACCAGGACCAGACCCTCTACATGAAAGGCTTCGGGGTCCGCGCGGCCGACGCCGCGGCCCCGGTCGACGCGGACACCGTGTTCCAGCTCGCCTCGCTGTCCAAGCCGCTGGCCTCCACCGTGCTGGCGGCTTTGGTCGGCGAGAAGGTCATCTCCTGGGATGACCGGGTCGCGGACCTCGACCCGGGCTTCAGGCTGTACGATCCCTGGGCGACGCGGCAGGTCACCTTGCGCGACCTGTTCTCGCACCGCAGCGGACTGCCGGAGCATGCGGGAGACACGCTGGAAGACCTGGGCTACGACCGCTCGGAGGTCCTGCGCCGCCTGCGCTTTCAGCCGCCGGCGAGCAGCCTGCGCGCGCAGTACGCCTACACCAACTTCGGGCTCACCGAGGCGGCCGTGGCCGCGGCGCGGGCGGCGGGCAAGTCCTGGGAAGACCTCTGCGCCGCGAAGCTCTACAGGCCTCTGGGCATGGAGTCCACCAGCTCGCGCTTCAAGGATTTCGCGGCCGCCCGCAACCGCGCCCTCGGGCACGTCCTCGAGGGCGGCAAGTGGGTCGCCAAGTACACGCGCGACGCCGACGCCCAGTCTCCCGCCGGCGGGGTCAGCTCCTCGGTCCGCGACATGACGAGCTGGCTGCGCCTGCAGCTGGCCAACGGGAAGTTCGAGGGCCGGCAGGTGATCGGCGCGGAGGCCTTGGCCGAGACCCATCGTCCTCAGATGCTCCAGGCCGCCTCCAAGGACCCGGCGACGGAGCGGGCCAGATCCTACGGCCTGGGCTGGAATGTGGACTCCGATGACCAAGGGCTCGTCCGTTGGAGCCACTCCGGCGCCTTCTCGTACGGCGCGGCGACCACGGTCATGCTCCTGCCGGCCGAGGGCCTGGGCATCGTCGTGCTCACCAACGCCTACCCGATCGGCGCGGCCGAGGCGGTGGCCTTCAGCTTCCTGGACCTGGCGCAGACCGGGAAGGTCCAGAAGGACTGGTTCGGCCTGTTCAAGCAGGCCTTCGCCGCCATGATGGCTCCCTCGGAGCGCTCCGCGGCCTATGCCCGGGCCCCGGCGAGCCCATCTACGGCGCTGCCGGCGCAGGCCTATACCGGGACCTTCCACAACGATTATTACGGAGACATCGAGATCGCGGAAGAAGAAGGAGGGCTCCTGCTGCGGCAAGGACCGGCGCAGACCGGCTCCGCTTTGGTCCATTTCGACCGCGACACATTCACCTACCAGCCGGCGGGAGAGTCGGCGGGCGCCCTGAGCGGCGTCATCTTCCGCATGGGGCCGGACCAGAAGGCGCGCAGCGTCCTGATCGAGGCGCTGGACGACGACGGGCTGGGGACTTTCACCCGCTGAGGCGCGGGCTCCCGGCGCGGCGCAGATATGGGGTTCGCAGGGCTCGCGACCTTGGCCGCGGCCCTGGCTTTAGCCGCCCCGTCGGGCCTGGACCGCTCCCTCTTTCCCGAGGACGCCGATGCCCGGGGCTTCCGGGCCGCGGCCGCGGTCTTGCCGCGCAAGGGCGCGCCGGTCCGGATCGTCTGCCTGGGAGACTCCCACACCTACGGCTACGGCGTGCGCGCCGAGCAAGCCTATCCCAGGATCCTGGAGAGCCGGCTCAACGCCGCGGCCGGCTCCCGGCGCTTCGAGGCCGTCAACGCGGGCCTCAGCGGCTCCTGCATCCTGGAGAAGCGTCGCCTCTACCAGGAGTCCTGCTCCGGGCTGGCGCACGACTGGGTCATCCTGCAGGTCGGCATGGATCTGCACCGCCTGGCGCTGCACATCCGGGAGGACCGCCGCCAGATGGGCCTGCTCTGGAGAGTCGCCCGGAGGCTGCGCGACGGCTTTCCCGGCAGCCGCGCCGCGCGAGAGCTCTGGGCTTGGGCCCTGCGCTGGGAAAGCGGCCGGCTGGAGAGCCGTCTTCTGCTGCCGGAGCAGGCGCCGCTGCTGGCGGAGTCCCGGCAGGCGTTCATCGCTCAGCTGGACCGGCTCTATGCCGAGGTCCGCCGCAACCACGCCCGCCTCCTGATCCTGGACTACGACTCCGGCCCCTACGATGCTCAGCTGCGGGCCTGCCTGGACGTCAGCCGAGCCAAAGCCGTCCCCCGGCTCCATGTCTCCCACCAGGACTTCGATCCAGGGGAGTTCCTGCCGGACGGCCACCTCGGTCCCGCGGGCTATGAAGAGCTGGTCGGCGCGCTGCTGCGCGCCTTCGCGGGACCTCTGCTGGGACGCGCCTCGCCGCCGCGGGCCGCCTTGGCCGCGCGCTCGGGGCTGGACCGGGGGAACATGCCGGCGGACATGAACCCGCAGGGTTTCCGGGCCAAAGGCGAGGTCCCGGCCCGCAGGCGCGGCCCTCAGCGCGTGTTCTGCGTCGGCGACGCCGCCACCTACGGCGACGGCGTGCGCGCCGACCAGGCCTATCCCAAGCTCCTGGAAGGCCGGCTCAACGCCGCGGTCGGCTCCCGGCGCTTCGAGGTGGTCAACGCGGGCCTGGGCGGGACCTGCATCCTGGAGAAATGGCGGACCTACCGAGAGTCCTGCTCCGGCCTGGACCATGACTGGGTCTTGCTGGAGGTCGGGATGGACCTGCCCCGGATCGCCCTGCAACTGCGCGCCGACCGCCGGCAGGCGGGCCTGTTCTGGCGCCTCTGCCGCAGGCTGCGCGAGGGCTTCCCGGACAACCTCTGGGCGCGGCGCCTCTGGGAATACGCCCTGCGCAGGGAGAACGGCTGGGTCGAGAGGCGCCTTCTGCTCGCGGGCCAGGCGCCTCTGCTCGCGGAGTCTCAGCGGATCTTTACCTCAACGCTGGACCGGTTCAGCGACGAGGCCCGCCGCAACCACGCCCGCCTCCTGATCCTGGACTACAATTCCGGGCCTTACGAAGCGGCCACGCGCGCCTGCATCTCCGCCAGCCGGGCCAAGGCCGTGCCGCTCGTGCTGGTCGCTCCGGAGCGCTTCGAGGCGCGGGCTTTCCTGCCGGATTCGCAGCTCAGCCCCAAGGGCCATGATGACCTGGCAGGCAAGGTCATGGAGGCTTTCGCGGAGCTCTTTTTGGGGTGGACTTCCACCCTTCAACATGATTAGAATATTGTCCGAGGTATCATGGCCAAGATCAAGTGCCCCTCCTGCGATGCCGAGATAGACTCTTCCGAGGCGACCTGTCCCACCTGCCTCGAGCCCGTGGTGCGCCGGTCGAAGAAATCCACCGGGTGGTGGTATAAGATCCCGCTCGCCTTGATCGTGCTCGTCGGGGGGAGCGGCTATGCGCTTTGGAGCTATCGCCCGGAACTCTTGCTGCGGAAGTGCAAGGAGTTCGGCATCAGCCTTCCTCCCAAGCTTACGACCGTTTTTGCGGCCCGGGCGGCCCAGCTGGACGAGTTAACCCAGAGGGCCCAGTTGGCCCAGCAGGCCAAGGCGGCCCAGCCGCAGGGGGAAGGCGGTGCGCCTGCGGGCAGCATCGCAGCCGAGATGGCGAGGCAGAAAAAGGCAGCGGAGGCTTCCCTCGATCCGGAGCGCCGCAGGAACGTGGAGGAGTTGCGCAAGCACCTGGGCGCCTTGGGCCCGCTCGCGCCGGGCTGGCTGTTGGATCTCGCGCCGAACCTGGTCCCTCCGACCGTGCCTCTTGGGGTGGCGTCGCAGGCTGTCCCGGCGTCGACGCAGACGGTGACGGCCTCGACCCAGACGGTGGCGGCTTCGACCGAGACGGTGGCGGCCGAGACCCCGCAAGAGGAAGTCTCGGTCGAGCCTGCGGCGCCTGCCGCCGAGAGCCAGCCTGCCGCGTCCGAGCCGGAATGATCCGCTGCCCCTTCTGGGGTCCACGGTTCTAGGCCGTTTTCCGCCCAGGAGGCGGCCCTAAGGCCCAGGCGCTCTCAGGATCGCATCACTATACTATCGTGACGATGAGCAATCTCCTGCGGGCGTTCTTGGTGGCCGGCTCCTGCTGCGCGCAGGCTTTCGCCGGCAGCGCGCCCATCCGCCTGAGCAATCCCGGCCTGCCGCTGTCCCAGCCCCAGGTCGGAGCCATCGGCTCCATGCTGGCTGCTCCGGGCGCGCCTCTCCTCAAGGCGACCCTCTCTGTGGCCCCATCCTTGACCCCCGCCATCCCTGTGCTCCAGCCCGTGCCCCAGCTCAAGCTCACCCCGGCCTTTGCGGCTCCAGCGGCGCCTGAAGCCGCTCCGTCGGTGATGCCGGCCTTGGAGACCTTGGCCGAAAAGGTCCAGGTCAAGGACAACGGCCAGGATGGCGCGGCCATGGAGAAGTTCTATGACCGCGCGGGCCGCAAAGGCGAGAGCGCGGAGGCCGAGCTTCCCAGCGCCATGGACGCCGTGGCCGAGCCAGGCGATTTCGGCGAGAGATTCCGCGTGCCCTACGACCCCAAGGGCGAGATCGACCTCTCCAAGATGGACCCGGAGCGCACCCCCGGACTGAAGCACGAGAAGGACAAGGCCCTGGACCGGCTCGAAGAGGACCAGAAGGCCATGGACGAGCTGCAGCAGAAGCTCTACGCCGAGGGCAAGCGCTCGGTGCTCATAGTCATCCAGGCCATGGACACCGGCGGCAAGGACGGCACCATCCGCTGGGTGCTCACCGGCCTCAACCCCCAAGGCGTCAAGGTCACCAGCTTCAAGCAGCCCACGGCGCAGGAGGCCAAGCACGACTTCCTCTGGCGCATCAAGAAGGCCTTGCCCGGCAAGGGCATCCTCGGCGTGTTCAATCGCTCCCACTACGAGGATATTTTGGTCCCCACCGTCTACAAGACCTTCTCCGCCGAGGAGGTCGCGGGCCGCTACGACAAGATCAACGCTTTCGAGAAGAAGCTGGCGGACCAGGGCACGGTCATCCTCAAGTTCTTCCTCAATATCTCCAAGGACGAGCAGAAGGCGCGCCTGCAGGAGAGGCTCGACGACCCGGCCAAGAACTGGAAGTTCTCGCCCGCGGACCTGAAGACCCGCGAGCGTTGGGACGAGTTCCAGCAGGCCTACGGCAAGGTGTTGGCCCGCACCAGCACCCCGTGGGCGCCCTGGCACGTCATCCCCTCCAACAAGAAGTGGTACCGCAACTACGCCGTGGCCCGCATTCTTAAGGAAGCCATGCAGCGCATGGCCCCGCAGTACCCCAAGCCTGACTTCGATCCCAAGAAGATAAAGATTCCCGACTAGTCCAGCATCTGACTTCCCTTGTCGACTTCCCTTGCGGCTTCGACTTCCCTTGTGACTTCCCCTGTCACTTCCCTTGTCGCAAGAATCATTTAAATCATTACATTATTCGAAACTGTGGTGGTTTTTGACTTCCCTTGTGGACGCTACTTTGGAGTACATGGATGTACCCCCCGGGGTGGGGGGGGAGGGGATGTGCCAGCTGAGGGGGGACGCTAGGAAGGCAAAGAGGCCAAGAGGGTCTTGCCCTTGTCGGTCAGCCGATATTTCTGAAGTCGGCTCTTGGGCTTGTCCGGGATGGTCATCTCGATGAGCCCGTTTGCAAGCGCCGGGACCAGATAGAGCTGTCTGAAGTTCTCCTCGGCTTTGAGGCCGAGGCTGTCCTGCAGTTCCTGCCGGGTCATTTCTTTCTTGCAGGCTTTCAGGAGCTGCATGACTTCCTTGGTGACTTGCCCGGCCGCATCGCCTGCGGCCGGCGGGGCGGGCGCCGGCTTGCGGCGCAAAGTGACCAGAAAGCCGCCGTTGAGCTCGAACTCCGGCTCCGGCAGGCCG